>NZ_JBQEKA010000070.1:0-16432 GCF_052103615.1 Kerstersia sp.
CTGGCGCAGGCTGCGCGCGGCGGCATCAGCACCGCCAAGGTCGCCAAAAAAGGCAGCCTGTTCCTCTTCGACGAACCCACCACCGGCCTGCACTTCGACGATGTGGCGCGCCTGATGCGCGCTTTCCGCAAGCTGCTGGACGCTGGCCATACCTTGCTGGTCATCGAGCACAATCTGGATGTCATCCGCGCGGCCGACTGGCTCATCGACCTGGGCCCCGAAGGCGGCGACCTGGGCGGTGAAGTCGTGGGCGTAGGCACGCCTGAGCAGCTCATGGACAACCCGCGTTCGCACACTGGCGCGGCCCTGCGCGAAGACCAGCAGGCGCTGGCGCCCGTGCCGCTGGCGCCGGTGCCCGCGCCCGGCGCGGCGCTGGCCGTGGCCGAACCCATGGCGCGCTATCAGGCTGCCCCGGAACACGCCGCCATCGAAATCCACCATGCGCGCGAGCACAACCTCAAAGACATCAGCGTCGATATTCCGCGTGACCGTTTTACCGTCATCACCGGCGTATCGGGCTCAGGCAAATCTACCCTGGCCTTCGATATTCTGTTCAATGAAGGCCAGCGGCGCTATCTGGAATCGCTCAATGCCTATGCCCGCGCCGTGGTGCAACCGGCCGGCAAGCCGGACGTGGATGCCATCTTCGGCATTCCGCCCACGGTCGCCATCGCCCAGCGCACCAGCCGCGGCGGCCTGAAATCCACCGTCGCGACCATGACGGAGATCCATCACTTTCTGCGCCTGCTGTATGTCAAACTGGGCGTGCAGTATTCGCCCGACTACAACGTGCCGGTCGTGCCGCAAAGCCCGCAGCAAATCGTGGCGCGCATCCTGCAGGAACATGGCGGCCAGCAGGTCGGCCTGCTGGCGCCGCTGGTGCAGGCGCGCAAGGGCTACTACACCGATCTCGCCAAATGGGCATCAGGCAAAGGCTATACCCACTTGCGCGTGGACGGCGAATTCACGCCCGTGCGCCCCTGGCCGCGCCTGGACCGCTACAAAGAACACACCATCGAACTGCCCGTCGCCGATCTCCAGGTTGATGCCACGGCCGAAGCGCAGCTGCGCACCGCCGTTCAGGAGGCGCTGGACCATGGCAAAGGCACGATGACGCTGGTCTGGCCGCTGGACCCGGCACGGCGCGACATCGCCCGGCCGCTGCAGCAGGCGGTCTTCTCCACCAAGCGCACCTGCCCCATCAGCGGCGTCAGCTTCCCCGAACTGGACCCGCGCCTGTTTTCCTATAACTCCAAACACGGCTGGTGCCCCACCTGCTTCGGTACCGGCGTGATCGTCAAGGGTTTCGATGCGGAAGCCACTGGCGAAGAACTGGCCTGGACGGAAGCCGACGGCGAAGCTGTCACCTGCCCGGATTGCCACGGCAAGCGGCTGAACCGCATTGCCCTGGCGGTGCGCTGGCAGGACCGCAGCATTGCCGACCTGGCCGCGCTGTCGGTCAACGAAGCCCACCAGTTCTTCCAGCAACTGAGCCTGAGCGGCCGCGATGCCGAAGTCGCCCGCGATATTCTGGCGGAAATCCGCGCCCGGCTGCGCTTCATGCGCGAAGTCGGCCTGGGTTACCTGACCCTGGACCGCAGCGCCCCGACCTTGTCCGGCGGCGAAGCGCAACGCATCCGCCTGGCGGCGCAGTTGGGCTCCAATATGCAAGGCGTCTGCTATATCCTGGATGAACCCACTATCGGCCTGCACCCGCGCGACAACCACATTCTGCTTGACGCCCTGCAGCGCCTGGAAGGCAACGGCAATACGCTGGTGGTCGTCGAGCACGACGAAGACACCATCCGGCGCGCGGCCCATGTCATCGACATCGGGCCGGGCGCTGGCGTGCGCGGCGGCACGGTCGTCGCCACTGGCACGCTGGAAGACATCATGGCCGCGCCTGCCTCGGTGACCGGCCGCTTCCTGGCCCAGCCGCTGCCTGCGCCCGCCGCCGCGCGGCGCCCGGTGGACGGCGCAACCCCGGCGCTGATCGTGCGTGATGCGCGCCTGCACAACCTCAAGGATGTCAGCGCCCGCTTCCCGCTGGGCCGCCTGAATGTCGTCACCGGTGTTTCCGGCTCCGGCAAATCATCGCTGGCCCGCGATGTGCTGCGTGACAACCTGGCCTTGGCCCTGGCCTCTGCCGACCCGGATTTCCGCGCCTGGCGCCATTGCCAGGGCGTGGACAACTGGCAGCAGATCGACCGGGTGCTGGAAGTGGACCAGACCCCCATCGGCAAAACCCCGCGCTCCTGCCCGGCCACTTATGTCGGTTTCTGGGATGAAGTACGCAAACTCTTTGCCGATACCCGCGAAGCGCGGCTGCGCGGCTGGAGCGCCAGCCGCTTCAGTTTCAATACGGGTGATGGCCGCTGCCCGGTCTGCGAAGGCCAGGGCATGCGCACCATTGAAATGAGTTTCCTGCCGGATATCAAAGTGCCCTGCGATGCCTGCGGCGGCCAGCGTTTCAACCTCGATACGCTGTCAGTACAGGCTCGCGGCAAGCATATCGGCGAAGTGCTGTCGCTGGAAGTCGATGATGCCATTGGCTACTTTGCCGCCCACCCCCGCGTCGCCCGGCCGCTGCAATTGATGCAGGATGTCGGCCTGGGCTATCTGACGCTGGGCCAACCTTCTCCCACGCTTTCGGGCGGCGAAGCGCAACGCATCAAGCTGGTGACCGAACTGGCCAAGGCACGCATGGATGCCGGTGTCATCCGCACTGGCCGGGCCTCGCGCGCGCCGCATACGCTGTATGTGCTGGACGAACCGACGGTCGGGCTGTCCACGGCGGATGTGGAAAAGCTGATTGATGTGCTGCACCGCCTGGTCGATGCCGGCAATACTGTCGTGGTCATCGAACACAATCTGGATGTCATCGCCCAGGCCGACTGGGTGCTGGACCTGGGCCCCGAAGGCGGCGACCAGGGAGGGGAACTGGTGGTGCAGGGCATGCCTTCACAACTGGTTGCGGCGCAGGCGTATTCACACACGGGCCGGGTGCTGGCGCAGCATCGGGAGACGCATTGATGCATTGCCGTTTTGAAGACCGCCTGACCGGCAGCGCGCTGGTCATGGAAGGTGAGCCGCTGCGGCTGGCCGTTGCCAGCCCGGCGGCGCTGGACGACACACTGGCCTTGCTCGATGAGGCCAGCGCATCCGGCAAGTGGATCGCGCTGGCGCTGGAATATGAACTGGGCGAATGGCTGGAACCCGGCCTGTCCCGCACCGAGGAACCCGCAGCCAGCGCGCCCTTGTCGCGCCAGCCGGTCAGTCCCAGGCTGCGGGCCTGGGTCTTCGACTCGGCCCGGCGGGAAACGCCCTGGCAGCCCGACCCTGGCCGCGCCGCCGGCATTACGGCCATCACGCCCAGGCAGGCGCGCGCCGATTATCTGAAGCGCATTGAGACAGTGCGCGCGCACATTGCCCAGGGCGATGTGTACCAGATCAACTACACCATGCCGCTCGATGTCAGCTTCGAAGGCCACACCGAAACCCTGTATCGCCAACTGGCCAGCCGTCACCCCTGCGCCCATGCCGCCTATATCGAAGATGGCGACTATCGGCTGCTTTCCTTCTCGCCTGAATTATTCGTGGCCCGCACCGGCGATACCCTGCTCTGCCGCCCCATGAAGGGCACGGCGCCGCGTCACCCCGACCCTGCCGCCGATTTCGCGCTGGGCCAGGAGCTACGCGCCAGCGCCAAAAACCTGGCGGAAAACCTGATGATTGTTGATCTGCTGCGCAATGATCTGGGCCGCCTGGCCAGCACCGGTTCCATACGCGTTGACCCGCTGTTCGAACTGGAAAGCTACCCTTCCGTCTGGACCCTGACCTCCACCATTCATGCCGCCGCGCCGCAAATGCCGCTGGGCCGGCTGCTGCGCGCCCTGTTTCCCTGCGGCTCCATTACCGGCGCGCCCAAAATCGCAGCCATGCAGCGCATCCGCGCGCTGGAACCCTGGCCGCGCGGCGCCTATTGCGGCAGCATAGGCTGGGTCGCCCCTGGCGGAGACTGCTCGCTCAATGTCGCGATACGCACGCTGGTATCGACGGTGCCGGGCAAAGGCGCCTATCATGTGGGCGGAGGCATCGTGCATGATTCGGATGCCGCCATGGAATGGGAAGAGTGCCTCTGGAAGGCGCGCCTGCTCCTGGATGCCTGCCGCGACGACAATGTGCTGTCGCGCTGGTCGGCGCGTACAACCCCCTTGCCGGGCCCACGACATGCCGCAACTGATAGAGACTCTGCGCACGGAACCTGACGGCAGCATTCCGCTGCTGGCGCTGCACATGCGGCGCCTGCGGGCTTCAGCCGAAGTGCTGGGCTATGTCTGTCCGGTCTGTGATATCGGTGGCGCGCTCAAACGCTGTGCCCAGTCCCTGCCCGGTGAAATCCACCGCCTGCGCCTGCTGCTCTGGCGCACCGGTCTCTACACCATCGAAGCCTCCCCTCTGCCCCCCCAGCCCGCCAAACTGCTGGCCGCGCTCTCGGCCACCTTGCTGGATGCCGACGAGCCTTACCTGCGCCACAAAACCACCCGCCGGCCGCTATACGCCCCCGCGGGCGACTGGCTGGCGCGGCACCCGGATATCTTTGATGTCCTGTTCTTCAACCAGCGCGGCGAGCTCTGCGAAGGCAGCCGCAGCAATGTCTATCTGCGCCTGAACGATGGCAACTGGTACACCCCGCCGGTCAGCAGCGGCCTGCTGCCTGGCGTACAGCGCAGCGCCTTGCTGGAAAGCGGCGCCGTCCAGGAGCGCGTCTTGAACCGCCAGGATCTGGACACCGCACAGGCCATCCGCCTGTCCAATGCGCTCAGGGGCTGGATAGATGTCAGCCTGGCCAGCGCCCGCTTTGAATACACCCCCTGACACCCGCACGCAGCTCAGACCGTCAGAAACACTTGTTCCAGTGTCTGTGCCTCCAGCACATTCAAGGACCACCGCTTCAACTCATCCTGGCTGGCCTCAGACAAACGCCTCAGGGATGCCGCCGGCAACTCGCCGAACTTGCGCGCCAACAGGCAAGACAGCAATTCCAGCTGCCCTTCCTGGCGCCCTTCGAGGCGTCCTTCCATACGAGGTCTCAAGGTCCAATCGCGTGAATGGGCAATCGTCATGGTGGTTAACTCCGGCAGTGCTTCGGTATCGGGTAATGGAATATGGGCAGGCAAAGCGCGCGGCAGAATGACATGGCGCACCCAGGCGCCCAGAATGCGCATCAACTCCGTGTCTTGCCGGGCGCGGCGCATCAGCGACTGCATCAGCGCGGCCGCCTGCTCCACGCCCTGATTATGTTCCAGCATAAAAATCAGGCTGGCCAGATTGTCCTCAGGCAAGGCATTCTGTGCCACCAATTGCCCCATGTCCACCAAGAAATAACTGTGTTGCAACTGATACGGCCGCAGCAAGGCGGGCACCGGCCCCAACAGTTCATCCATGCTTGTGCCATATCGCCATTGGCGTATCCCGCTATACAGCACCAAGGGCAGCATCAGCGGCAATGGCTGCCTCGGACTCAATAATTTGTGGCCCAGCAAGGTCTGGTAGGTCAAACCGGCATAGCTGGCCATGCGCAATGCCATGACCCGGTCAGCCGAGGACTGATGCTCCAGCAGAAAGACCAGAAAGACCTCAGCCCCGGCTTCGCCCGCCTTCACGTCTTCTTTGCCGCGTACTCGCCAGACCAAATCGCCGCGGCGCTGCCGTGACGGATCGGCCAAATGTTCGGCAGGCACGATTTGCAGTGAATCCATATCCAGCAGCGCCAGCACCTGGGCCGGCATGAATCCTTCCAGCAAGGCGCGCATCACGGCGGGATGACCGAAAAGACGGCGGTAATGGGGGTCGGAATGATGCATGGGATGCCTTTACCCAACAGCGGGCGGAGCATCCAATGTAAGAACTTTCGTGACCCGCAATGGGCCATTGCGCAGCACCCTTTTCATGCGGAGTTACCAACATGCCGGCGCGATGCCGCACCGGGCCTGCCGGGTAAGGCCTGCCGGTATGCCAGCCAATGACGCCAACTCAGTGACGCCTGCCTGTGACGCCTGCAACTAACACCAGCCCAGTACCGCCAGCCCAATAACGCCAGCCCGGCTCAGCGCTGCAGCAGTTTCTGCACCAGCTGGCTGGATGCCGCCATGCCCATGGCCGCAGTCACCATGACGGCAGAACCATAGCCAGCGCAGGACAGGCCCTGGGGCGCGGCGTTCGCCTCATTGGCTTCGCACGCCGCACCGCCATTCTGTTCCCAGGCAGCGGGCAGAATCGCCTGCTGCTCCAGCCACAGCACCGGCACGCCCATATTGGGAATCCGCCGCGGGGCTTTGCCTGCCACCACGGCCGCGCGGGGATAGCCGTGCTCACGCCGCAGCTTGTTGCGGATTTTTGCCAGCAGGGCATCGTGATTCGCGCGCGACAGATCCCCGCCGCGCAAGGCCAGCGGGTCCGTCTTGCCGCCAGCGCCGCCGCACATCAGGAAATGCAGCCCCAGCCGCCGGCTTTCCAGCGCCATGGCAATCTTGGCTGCGACCTGGTCGGTACAGTCCAGCACGGCATCCGGGCGCGGCGCCAACAACGCCGCCACATTATCCGGCGCCACAAAATCATCCACCAGCGTCAAACGGCAAGCCGGATTGATGCCACGGATACGCTCGGCCATGGCTTCAATCTTGGCCTGCCCCAAGGTGCCGCTCAGGGCATGCACCTGGCGGTTCACATTGGATTCGGCCACATGGTCCAGATCCACCAGCGTCAGCGCCCCGATGCCGCAACGCGCCAGTGCCTCGGCGGCCCAGGAACCCACGCCGCCGATGCCTGCCACCAGCACATGACTGGCCTGCAGGCGCGCCAGCGCCCCAGGTCCATACAGGCGGTCCAGGCCACCAAAACGCCTGACGGGATCGGCTTGTTCCGACGGCATCTGCTCTGCAATATCGTTCATGACGCTATTTTCCCACGGCCTGTCAGTCCCGCGCCAGCGCTTCCACCGGATCCAGCCGGGAAGCATTGCGCGCCGGCAGAAAACCGAATACCACCCCGATCGCCGTCGCGCTGGCGAAAGCGGTCAACATGGCCGGTACCGAATAAATCATTTCCAGCCCGATACCGGCACGCCGCACCAGTTCTCCCAGCCCCAAAGACAGCAGAATCCCCGCCAGCCCGCCCAGCAGGCACACCAGCACGGCTTCGATCAGGAACTGCCGCATGATATCGGCGCGGCGCGCCCCAACCGCCATGCGGACGCCGATTTCGCGGGTGCGCTCAGTCACCGAGACCAGCATGATATTCATCACGCCAATGCCGCCGACGATCAGCGAAATCAGCGCAATCGTGGAAATCAGCAAGGTCAGCGCGCGCGTGGTGCGCTCCACGGTCTGGCGGATGGAATCCATATTGAACGTGAAGAAATCGCGCACGCCATGGCGCCGCTCCAGAAAAGCGGTGATCTGCCGTTCCGCATCTTCCACAGCAAACGCATCATCCACCCGCACGGTAATGCTGCGCAGCGACTGGCTGCCGGTCAGGCGCGCCATGGCGGCGGTGTAGGGAATCCAGACCCGCAGGTTTTCGCCCCCCATGCCGTTGAATACGCCATCGCCATCTGCCACTACGCCTATCACCCGCACTGGCAACTGCCCCAGGAATATGGTCTTGCCCAAAGGGTCTTCAGCGCCAAACAGCTCGCGGCGAGTATTGGCATCTATGACGGCTTCCTGCGCCAGCGTCCGAATACTGTCGCCATCAAAAATCCGTCCGGTCTGCAATGTCAGGCCATTGACGCGGAAGTATTGCTCGCCCACGCCCGCCGCCATGCCCAGCCTGGCCACGTTGCCATAACGCAAACCCACCGCCTGGCTGACTTCAGGTGTCACGCTATCGGCATACAACTGCCCGGCCAGCGCTTCGGCATCCGCGCCCACCAGCGTGCGGATCTCTCCGGCACGCTCGTCACCAAAGCCCTGCCCTGGAAAAATCTGGATGGTATCCGTGCCCATGGCATTGATGTCGCTCAATACCTTTTCCCGCGTGCCCTGCCCCAACGCCACGACAGACACCACGGCCGCAATGCCGATCACGATGCCCAACATGGTCAGCGCCGCCCGCAGCCGATGCGCATTGAGCGACACCAGCGCCATGCGCAGCGCCTCGGCAAAACGGGTCAGCCAGCCCGCGCCCTGACGCCGGGTCATGGCAGGCAGCGGCGCGCTTTTGGCCAAGGCCTGGCTGCCGCCCTGGCTAGCCTCCCCGGCGTTGCTGGCCGCGCCAGGCGCCGGGCCTGCCATGGCACCGGGCACCGCCTCAGTGGCCGCCTCAGTAGTCGCTTCAGGCACCGCCGCAGTCACTGCATTGGCCACTGAACCGGCCCCTGAATCAGCGACCTCCCGGTCAGCCACAATCGCGCCATCGCTGATTTCAATGATGCGCCGCGCATTCGCCGCCACGCCCATGTCATGGGTCACGATGATGACGGTATGCCCGGCGGCATTGAGCGCTTTCAGGATATCCATGACCTCGCGGCCGGAATGAGTATCCAGCGCGCCAGTCGGCTCGTCCGCCAGGATGACCTCGCCGCCATTCATCAAGGCCCGGGCAATACTCACACGCTGCTGCTGCCCGCCCGATAGCTGCGCCGGCCGGTGCGTCAGACGGTCGCCCATGCCCAGCCGCTGCAGCAGCGCCGCGGCGCGCGCGCTGCGTTCGCTGCCGCCGGCCCCGGCATAAACTGCCGGAATTTCGACATTGGCCTGCGCATCCAGCGCCGGCAGCAAGTGATAACGCTGGAAAATAAAACCGAAACGCTCACGGCGCAGGGTGGCCAGCTCGTCGGCGTCCATCTGCTGCGTATCGCGCCCGTCCACACGGTAGCTGCCGCGGCTGGGGCGGTCCAGGCAGCCCAGCACATTCATCAGGGTCGATTTGCCCGACCCTGACGCCCCGACAATCGCCAGCATTTCACCGGCCTCGATACGCAGGGAAACACCGCGCAGCGCAGCGACCGTTTCTTCGCCAGCGCTGAACTCGCGCCAGACATTTTCCAGCTCCAGCAACGCGCCCACTTAGCGGCCTCCCGGCGGGCCATGCGGCGCCTTCAGGCTGCCGCCCGAACTGCGCGCGGCCTCACCGACAATCACCTCATCCGTCTCCGACAGGCCATCCAGAATTTGCACATGGGCCTTGTTATCCATGCCCACCCGCACCTGCTTTTCCACCGGCTTGCCCTGCGCATCCAGCACCCGGACAACCGCCGCGTCCGCGCCTTCGCGCCGCAGGATCGCCGCAGACGGCAGCAGCCAGGCATCCGCCGCTTCCTCGAACACAATACTGACCTTGGCTGTCATGCCGATACGCAAGGCGCCTTCCGGGTTCTCGACATCGAACAGCCCGTTGTAATAGACCGCCGCGCTGGTGCTGGATGTCCCTGCCGTCACCGCCTGGGCATCGTCCTTCATGATGAGCGCTTCCGGCGCGGGTTCAACCGCGCGCAAGGTCGTCCGGTATTCCTTGCCCGGTTCCCCCAGAATGGAGAAGCGCACGGCCATGCCCGGCTTCACCCGGACAACATCGGCTTCGGAGATCTGCGCCTTGACCGTCATGGAGTCCAATGCGGCAACTTTGATGATGGTAGGCGCTTGCTGCATGGCGCTGACCGTCTGCCCTTCCTTGGCGACAATCGCCACCACCACGCCGTCCATGGGCGAGGTAATGCGCGTGTAACCCAGATCCACGCGCGCGCTGTCGAGATCCACCTTGGCCTGGTCCAATTGCGCCTTGACCTGCGCCAGCTCGGCCTGCGCCACATCCAGGGCGGAGCGGGCATGATCCAGCCCTTCCCGCGTCCCGGAACCGGTGCGTGCCAACTGCTGCTGGCGCTCGTAATCGCGCTGCGCTTGCTGCAAGCGCGCTGTCTGCACCGCCACCTGCGCCTGCGCCAGCTCCAGCGCAGCCGTCGCTTTGCGTACCGCATTCTGCTGCGGCAAAGAATCAATCTGCGCCACCAGCTGCGTATTCTGCACAGGGTCGCCCAGTTTGACTTTCAGCGATTCAATCCTGCCGGACACCTGAGCGCCTACGCTGACCTGCTCGGCGGCCTCAAGCACGCCGCTGGCGAGCACCTCATTCTGGATATCGCCTGGCGCCATGCGTGCCGTGACATAGTTGGCGCCCTGATCGGAAGCTGGCCACAGCCACCATCCCAACAACAGCAACAGCACTATCAGCGCCGTCCATCGGCCCCGCTTTCGGAACCATTTTTTATCAGCCATCCTGTCACCGCATTGTCCGGTTTACTGCCACCCAGGCAGCAAAATCCATATCATACTGAAGCGCGCACGCCTGCGCCGGCACGCTCCGCCAGCCGGGAGACAGACGCGGCCGCGCCATGCCTGCCTGAAAGTGTGGTTTCTTCGCCACCATTTGCCTGCGCAGGCTGGCACTGCAGCCGCTCAAGCCGCCCCTTTGCGGCCGTGCCCGCCTGCAGGCCATCCACCTCCAGCCTGCCGCCACCGCCGCCAGCCAAACCGCCGCCGTCCCGCGCGCTCGCGCCGCCCGCCAGGCTCGCGCCGCCGCCCTGGCGCCCCCGGCAACCTCCCCCTTGACGCCCTGCGGGGCGCTTATATCCTCGCCATCGGTTAAAAAGAATCTTTATATAACCATTATTTATATAAATTCCATGACCGGGAGGACTATCTTTATGCACATGCGCTGCATAACAGCCTTGTGAACCAAGGCTTTGCCGTCGCAGGACGCCTTCGCATCCACCTACCGGTGCATGCCGGAAGATTGCCAGTAATTATTGACCGCCTATCGCCGTGACCACCCTTGTCATGAGCGGAGCCCACTCCGCACACATCCCGCTCTGGACGCCCGAACAGCTCCAGACATCCCAGGATGCGCTGCTGTCGCAGCACGCGCCTGGTGAAGATGTCTGGATTTATGCCTATGGCTCGCTGATCTGGCGCCCGGATTTCCCCTTCCTGGAACGCCGCGCCGCTACGCTGGTCGGGCACCACCGGGCGCTGTGCCTGTGGTCCTGCATCAATCGCGGCACGCCGGAACAGCCTGGCCTGGTATTCGGCCTGGATCTGGGCGGTTCCTGCCGGGGAGTGGCCTACCGCATCGACGCCAGCCAAATCGGCGCCATCTTTCCCCGCCTCTGGCAACGTGAAATGTCCACTGGCTGCTATCAGCCGCGCTGGCTGCGCTGCCGCAGCGACGCGGGTGATATCCGGGCGCTGTCCTTCGTCATGAACCGCAGCCACCCCGGCTACATCACCGGCATGAGCGAAGCGGAACAGATTGCCATCATTCTTGGCGCCTCGGGCACTTGCGGCCCATGCTCCGACTATGTGCTGGAAACCGCCAAGGCCTTGCGCCAGGCCAATATCCACGACGAGCGCCTGGACCGTCTGGCCCGCCAGCTGGAACCTGCCCTACAGGCCCGCCAGACACTGGCCGCCTGACACCCCCGCCCGCAGCGCGGCGCCGCAAAACCCGGCGCGCGCCTGCGGTTTGCTGCCCCGGACTCGCCTGCCGTTATACACTCGGGATATCCCGACTCTCATATGACGCCGCCTCATGTCTCTTGCCGACCTGCGCCAGACTTATAGCCGCGACACCCTGCTGGAACAGGATCTCGCGCCTACGCCCCTCGAACAATTCCAGCACTGGTTCCAGGCCGCCCAGCAAGGCGAAGTGGCGGAGCCCAATGCCATGACGCTGGCCACGGCTGACGCGGACGGCAAACCGGATGCCCGGATCGTCCTGATCAAAGGCGCCGATGAGCGCGGCTTCATCTTTTTCACCAATCGCGACTCGCGCAAAGGCCAGGAAATGGCGGCCCAGCAGCACGCCTGCCTGCTGTTTTTCTGGCAAGCACTGCAACGCCAGGTCCGCATCGAAGGCCGGATAGAATGGCTGCCCGATGCCGAGTCCGACGCCTACTACCACAGCCGTCCGCTGGATTCCCGCCTGGGCGCCTGGGCCTCCCGCCAAAGCGCGACCACAACGCGCGCCGAACTGGAAGCCGCCTTTGAAGCGGCCCGCGCCAAGTATGGTGAAGAGCCGCCGCGGCCGCCCCATTGGGGCGGTTATCTGGTGCGCCCCGAGGCCGTGGAGTTCTGGCAAGGCCGACCTTCACGCCTGCACGACCGGCTGCGTTATGAACGGCAAGCCGATGGCCAATGGCTTATCCGCCGCCTGGCGCCTTGAGGTCAGCCCCGGTCCCAGCGCCTGTTTCCTTCCTGTTGTTGCCAGGCGCGCGAACTGCCGCGCGCCTTTATGCTATCCCCTGCAAGCCCTGTCATGACTCCTAACCAGCCCGATTTCGACTCCGCCCACTTCCGCGCCACTCTGGGCCGTTTTGCGACGGGCGTCACGGTCATCACAACGATGCAGCCCGACGGCAAGCCGGTGGGCGTTACCATCAGCTCCTTCAATTCCGTTTCGCTGACGCCGCCGCTGATCGTCTGGAGCCTCATGCAATCCTCGCATCTGCTGCCTTTGTTCACCAGCGGACAGGCTTATGTGATCAATGTCCTGTCCCATCAGCAGCAGGAGCTGGCCATGCGCTTTGCCCGCGGCCCCAGCGAAACCCGCTACGATGGCCTGCCGGATCTGCGCACCGAGGCCGGCACCCCCTGGCTGGGCGCGGAATGCGCCGCCTGGATGGAGTGCCGCCCCCATGCCCATCATGAAGCGGGCGATCACATTGTCCTGATCGGACAGGTAGAGCGCTGCGCCCATGGCGAAAACGCGCCATTGATTTATCATCGCGGCAACTTCAATCTGACGCCTGCTGCCGGCGCTGCCGCCTGAGCCGGCCCGCTCCCGTCATTCCGGGCCCGTGCGCCGCTTTGCGCCAGCAGCCCATTCATAACAATATCGCCGACCATGTCGCACCAAGACTACATCCTGACCCTTTCCTGCCCTGACCGCACGGGCATCGTCTATCACGTCAGCCAGCTGCTGTACCGCCACCACTGCAACATTCTGGATTCGCAGCAATTCGGCGATGAAGACACGCAGCGTTTTTTCCTGCGCGTGCATTTCCGCCAGCCCATCGGCAGCGACCATGCCGAACTGCGGGAACAGATGTCGCAAGTCGGTTCGCAATTCGCCATGGAATGGCAGCTGCATGATGTCCAGCGCCGCTCGCGCCTGCTCATCATGGTCAGCAAGCAGGGCCACTGCCTGAACGATCTGCTGTTCCGCACGCGCAGCGGCCAATTGCCGGTGGACATTGCCGCCGTGGTGTCCAACCACAATGATTACGCCAATCTGACGGCCTCTTACGGCATTCCCTTCCACTATCTGCCGGTCACGGCCGATACCAAGGCGCAGCAGGAAAAACAGATTCTGGACATCATTGCCGCCGAAAAGGTGGATCTGGTGGTACTGGCCCGCTATATGCAGATTCTGTCGCCGGAATTGTGCCGCGCGCTCTCAGGCCGTGCCATCAACATCCATCACAGCTTCCTGCCCAGCTTCAAGGGCGCCCGCCCGTATCATCAGGCTCACCAGCGCGGCGTCAAAATCATCGGCGCCACGGCGCACTACGTCACGGAAGACCTGGATGAAGGCCCCATCATCGAACAGGATATCGCCCGCGTGGATCACACTCTGACGCCCGCCGACCTGACGCAAGTCGGCAGCGATATCGAGTCGATGGTGCTGTCGCGCGCCGTGCGCAGCCATGTGGAACACCGTATTCTGCTCAATAACAACCGCACGGTTGTGTTCCGCTGACGCCGGGAACGCGCCATGACCAAGCAGTCCGATGCCGCGCCGCGTCCCGAGCCCAAAAGCAAGAACAAGACCGGCCGCACCAATGATCCCAAAAGGACCATGCAGGATATTATCGAGATCGCGACGCAGGAGTTCGCCCGCAAGGGCCTGACCGGCGCGCGCATCGACGAAATTGCCGCCCTCACGCGCACCAGCAAGCGCATGATCTATTACTACTTCGAGAACAAGGAAGGCCTGTATGTGGCGGTTCTCGAAGCGGTGTACCGGCGGCTGCGCAGTATCGAAAACGAGCTGCACCTGGAAGACCTGGACCCGGAAGCCGCCATGCGCCGTCTGGTCGAATTCACCTTCGACTACCAGTATGCGAACCCCGATTTCGTGCGTCTGGTGATGACGGAAAACATTCATAACGGCGTTTATCTCGCCCGCTCCCGGATCATCCAGGAGCTGAATGTGCCTGCCATAGCCTCCGTCAGCTCGGTCTATGAGCGCGGTGTCGCGCAAGGCCTGTTCCGTCCCGGGCTGGCCGCCATCGACCTGCACCACTCCATCAGCGCCCTGTGTTTCTTCAATGCCTCCAACCAGAGCACCTTTTCCCTGGTGTTCAAGCGTGACTTCAATCAGGCCGAGGCACAGGCTGCCAGGCGCGAGGCGGCCGTGGATATGATGATCCGCTATGTGCGCCGCAATCCCGCCATCGACTGATCCTTCCCAGGGCCGCCAATGCGGCCCTGAGTATTTTTACGCGGCGGCGCGCAGCCCGGCCTGCGGAAAACTCCCTATCAAACATTCTTGTGCTTATCGGTTTTATCCCTCAGAATATAAAACTAACTAGTTCGTATATTATTGACCCCAAGGCCCGGGCGAACCCCTTTTACGGTCTCACGCCTCTCGTCGCTGCGCTTGCGCGCTTCCTGCCTGTCCTGCCATCCAGAACAGGCCAGCCGCCGCCAGGCAGCGCCGTTCGCCAGTCAGCCAGCCGGGCCGCCCTTTCATCCAGGCAGCGCATCCCCTACCAAGACACGCCATGTCCCAGACTCGTTCCGCTTCCCAAGCCTCCTCCTCCGCCCCTCGCGCCAGTTATCTGCTGGGTCTTATCGGCTCCGGCATTCAGCTGTCGATGACACCCGCCCTGCATGAAGAAGAGGCCCGCAACCAGGGCATGAAGCTGCATTACCAGCTCATCGACCTGGACCGCTCGCCGCGCCAGGACGGCGCGCTGCCCGAACTGCTGGAAGCCGCCCGCGTCATGGATTTCGCCGGCCTCAACATTACCTATCCCTGCAAGCAGATCATTCTGCCGCTGCTCGACAGCCTGTCGGCCGACGCCGCGGCAATGGGCGCTGTCAACACCGTTGTCATCCAGGACGGCAAGCTGCACGGCCACAATACGGATGGTTCCGGCTGGCGCTGGGGCATTCAGCGCCACCTGCCCGATGCCAAGCTGGATCATGTCGTGCTGCTGGGCGCAGGCGGCGCTGGCGCGGCCATTGCCCATACCATCATTCAGATGGGCGCCCGCGCGCTGCGCATCGTGGATGCCGACCCGCAACGCGCCGGTGCCCTGGCAGCCGAGCTGAACCGCCAATACCGCACCCATGCCGCCAGCGCTGCCGCCAGCGCTGCCGAAGCCCTGGAAGGCGCCTGCGGCCTGGTGCATGCCACGCCTACCGGCATGGCCAAACTGCCCGGCCTGCCGCTGGACGCAGCCTTGCTGCGCCCGGATCTCTGGGTGTCTGAAATTGTCTATTCGCCGCTGGAAACGGAGTTGCTGTCAGCCGCCAAACGCGCCGGTTGCCGCACCGTGGCAGGCACCGCCATGGCAGTCGGTCAGGCGGTGGATGCCTTCCGCCTCTTCACCGGCCATGAGCCCGATGCCGACCGCATGGAAATACATATCCAGACCCTGATCCGCGCCCGCAATCAATAAACGGGCAAAACAAAAAACGCCGGGTTCACGCCCGGCGTTTTTTTGTCTGTCCAGCGGCCTGTGTTCAGGCAGCCCCCGCCGCCTTATTCAAAAGCGGCAGCCGCCCGTCCCAGGCGATCCCGGACGGCATCCCACTGGCCGTCTTCCGGCAAGCGCTGCACCAGGATTTCGCTATAGCCGCCCGCATCCAGCTCACGCAGCAAGGAATAAAGCTGCCTGGCATAGGCATCCGGGCCGCCAGTCACATGGCGCCAGGCAATGCCTGGCAGATTGCCCAGATTGGCCGATGGCATCCCCGAGGTATCGTGCACCACCACCGCCAGCGCCGGCCCGGCCTGGCCTGCGGCGCGTTCCGCCAGCAATGCCGACAGCCTGACGGTGTCATAAAGACGCACCGGCGTGGCGGGCGCGTAGTGCGCCTTGAGCGTGCCGGATGCCCGGGGCGCCTGCGCATCCGGCCGCGCCGGCAAGCTGCCCGTCACACTGGCAATCTGTTCCGGCGTGATATGCCCGGGACGCAGCAAGACCGGCCCTATGCCTTCCTGTACCCGGGAAACATCCAGAATGGTCGATTCGATACCGACATCCGATGCCCCGCCTTCCAGCACCTGCAATTCTCCTGCCGCCAGTTGCGCAGGAAATTCGCCGCGCACATGTTCGGCACGCGTGGGTGACACCTTGCCATAGCGGTTGGCCGACGGGCCAGCCACGCCCGCGCGCTGCCCGGGCCGGAGGCGTGCGAAC
>NZ_JBQEKA010000071.1:0-16270 GCF_052103615.1 Kerstersia sp.
TGGCCCGGCGGTTTTAAAGCCTGGAGACATTCTGCCGGTCTGCCCTGCCAGTCAGGGCGTGGTCGGGGCGCCGGGCGTGCCCCGGCAGGATATGCCCCGCCTGGGCGCACCGGTTTGGCTGGACATCACGCTGGGGCCCAGAACCGATTGGTTTACGCCTGAAACCGTGGCGCTCTTGACTGGTCAGGCCTGGCAGGCGACACCGCAGTCCAACCGCGTCGGCATCCGCCTGGCTGGCGCGCAGCCGCTGCGCCGGTCCAGGCAGGAGGAACTGCCTAGCGAGGGAACGGTGGCTGGCGCCTTGCAGGTGCCGCCCGATGGCCAGCCGGTGCTGTTTCTGGCGGACCGGCCACTGACTGGCGGTTATCCTGTCATTGCTTGCGTGGCACCTCACGATCTGGACCGCGCCGGCCAGATTCCCGTCGGCGCCGAGGTGCGTTTTCGTGTGATTGAGGCATGGTCCCCTCTCACGCCAGCTCCCATTTCTTCTACGTCATCGCCATGAAAAAAATCCTGATTGCCAATCGCGGTGAAATTGCCGTCCGTCTCGTCAGGGCGTGCGCCGACTATGGCGTGGCCGCCGTCGCGGTGTATGCCGACGCGGATGCTGACGCCTTGCATGTGCGCATGGCCGACGAAGCCTACGCCCTGCAGGGAGAACGGCCTGCGGACACCTACCTGAATATCGGCAAGCTGCTGGACATCGCTCGCCGCAGCGGCGCCGATGCCGTGCATCCGGGATATGGTTTTCTATCGGAAAGCGCGGCATTCGCGCAGGCGGTGCTGGATGCCGGCCTGATCTGGATCGGTCCGCCGCCCGCCGCGATTGAACAACTGGGTGACAAGGTGCAGGCACGCAAGCTGGCCATGCAGGTTGGCGCGCCACTGGTGCAGGGCACGGCGAATCCGGTCAGGGATGCGGGCGAGGTGCTGGCCTTTGCGCAGGAGCACGGCTTGCCGTTGGCGATCAAGGCGGCTTATGGCGGCGGCGGGCGCGGTTTGAAGGTGGCCTGGAAGCTTGAAGACATCGAAGCCCTGTATGACTCTGCGGTGCGCGAAGCGGTCACGGCCTTTGGCCGGGGGGAATGCTTTGTCGAGCAATATCTGGACA
Organism: Kerstersia sp.; assembly: GCF_052103615.1. NCBI lineage: Bacteria > Pseudomonadati > Pseudomonadota > Betaproteobacteria > Burkholderiales > Alcaligenaceae > Kerstersia > Kerstersia sp. The sequence goes on from NZ_JBQEKA010000071.1 coordinate 1,112, forward strand.
GGCCCAGGCATGTGGAAGCCCAGGTGCTGGCGGATCAGCAAGGGCATGTGGTGGTGCTGGGCACCCGGGATTGTTCCTTGCAGCGGCGCAATCAGAAATTGGTGGAAGAGGCGCCAGCGCCCTTTCTGAGCCAGGATCAGCGCGACCGTATCCACCGCGCCGCGCATGATATTTGCGCGGCTGCCGGTTACGTGGGGGCGGGCACCGTGGAGTTCCTGCTGAGCGCCGACGGCGCGCTTTCCTTCCTGGAAGTCAACACGCGTTTGCAGGTGGAGCATCCTGTCACCGAGGAAACCGCCGGGGTGGATCTCGTGCTGGAACAATTGCGCATTGCTGATGGCCTGCCTTTGTCCATCCGTGAAACGCCCGCGCCGCGCGGCCATGCCTTTGAATTCCGTATCAATGCCGAAGATGTGGGCCGCGGGTTCTTGCCCAGCCCTGGACCAGTGCGGGTATTCGAAGCGCCGGCCGGGCCAGGGGTCAGAGTGGATAGCGGTGTTATGGCAGGTTCGCAAGTCTCGGGGCAGTTTGATTCCCTGATGGCCAAACTCATTGTCACGGGGGCGACGCGCGCGCAGGCCATCGCCCGCGCGCGCCGCGCGCTGGCGGAATTCCGCATTGAGGGCTTGGCCACCGTGTTGCCTTTCCATCGGGCAGTCATGGCGCATGACGATTTCATCGGCGCTGAACCGTTTCGCATCCATACGCGCTGGATAGAGACGGATTTCAGCAATCATCTGTCGCCCGAGGCCCGTCCCGAACTGGCAGAGGACGTGGCCATGCAGCGGGTGGCCATTGAATGGGATGGGCGGCGCGTGGTGTTGGGGCTGCCGGCGGCCATGCTGCAAACGCTGTCTGCCGCGCCGGGCGCAAGCCTGACGAGGGCGCCAGGCGTCGCGGCGGATGAAGCGTTCCAAGCGTCTCAGGCGTCTCCAGCCGGTGCCGTCGTCGCGCCCATTGCCGGTCAGTTGCAGGGCTGGAAAGCGGAAGAAGGCGCCGAGGTAGCCGAAGGGGATCTGCTGGCGGTGATGGAGGCCATGAAGATGGAGATGAATATTGTCGCGCCGCGCGCGGGCCGTCTGCATCGTTTGGCCGCTGCGGGAAGCCAGATCGAGGCAGGCGCGGCGCTGGCCGAAATCATTTGATCCAGGCCGCGCCGGGCCCTGCGGCCGGCCTGGCGGGGGCAGCCTGGGCTGCCGTTGCTGTTGCGATGAGTAACAGATGACCGTCCCTGGCCGCACGCCAGGGCGGGGCGGGCGGCATTTGGCCGGGAACCCAGGGATATACTCCCGGTCAAACAAGGATTCGTCAGTTTGCTCCCGCCGCTGGCGGCATGCGATGGTTGGCGTGCCGTGATGGCGGGTCATAGGCGGCTGGCATGGGAATAAGTACCATGGCTGAAACTTCCGAAACGTCCAGGGATGTGCAGATCTTCGATCCGCAGGCCCAACCCTGGGCGCCGATTCCGCGGGAAACGCGCTTGCCCGCAGAGTTATTGACGGGGGATGCAATCCAGGCGCGCCTGGATCAATTACGCCCTGTGCCGGGGTCTGTGCTGGGCGGCGATAGCGGCCTGAGCTTGCGGGCACTGCCGGCAGCCATGCGGCAGCCGGTTCAGGCTGCGGTGCTGATGCCCATCGTGATGCGCGGCGATGGCGCAGGCATGCTCCTGACCCAGCGCAGCGCTAACCTGAGCCATCATGCCGGGCAGATCAGCTTCCCCGGCGGGCGGGCCGAACATACGGATAACGGGCCGGTGGCGACGGCGCTACGCGAAAGCCACGAGGAAATCGGTTTGAAGCCGGAGCAGGTTCGGGTATTGGGGGCATTGCCGCAATATCTGACGGTGACGGGCTTTGCTGTGACACCGATTGCGGCCTGGGTGGAAGGCAATCCTGCCTTGACGCCGGCGGAACGCGAAGTTGCCGAGATTTTCGAAGCGCCTCTGGAGTATCTGCTGGATCCTGCCAATTACCGGATCCATTCGGCGCAATTGCCCGATGGCGCCAACCGCAGCTATTACTCGGTTTCCTGGGACAAGTACTTCATCTGGGGCGCGACCGCCGCCATGCTGCGCAATCTCTACCTGGCCTTGCGTCCGGGCACTTGATTCCGCTGGGGCGGCCAGTTCAATGGCTGAGGGCTCAGTAGCGCTGGCCTGCTTCCAGTTCTTCCAGCAAGCGCAAGTACAGGGCATAGCGGCTGGCATCTATCTCCTGCCGTTCCAGGGCGCCCAGCACGCCGCAGCTGGGTTCACGGCGATGCGTGCAGTTGTAGAAGCGGCAAGAGGGGATGTGCGCGGTGAACTCGGGGAAGCCGCGTTCGATATCCCCGGCAGAAAGATGCTGCAGGCCAAAGGCCTGGAACCCCGGCGAATCTATCAAGTCACCGCCAGGCGCGGGCAAATGATACAGGCGTGTGCTGGTGGTGGTATGTCTGCCGGTATCCAGCGCAGTGGAATGTTCACGCGTGGCCGCGCCAGCTTCGGGCGCCAGCGCATTGAGCAGCGTGGATTTCCCCATGCCGCTTTGCCCCAGCAATAGACTGGTGCGCCCGGCCAGTTCCGGCGCCAGCTGGGCGCGGGTGGCGGCGCTATCGTGGGCGCTCAGGCGCAGGATGGGAACGCCCAGGCGCACATAGGGGGCCAGGCGCAGCTCGGCTTGTTCCTGCCCGTCATGCAGGTCTGTCTTGTTCAGCAGAATCAAGGGTTCAATGCCGGCCGTCCAGGCGCCGGCCAGGGCGCGTCCGAGCAAATCATCTGAAAACGTCGGCTGCACGGCCACCACGATCAGGAGGCGGTCAACGTTGGCAGCGAACTGTTTGGTACGCATGGCGTCGGAGCGGTAGAGCAGATTGCGCCGCTCATGCACGGCCGCAATGCTGCCGCCGTCCAGGCCTTCCGGTGCGATGGCGACATAGTCGCCGACTGCGGCGGCGGCGGCCTTTTTGCCGCGCGGATAGCATTGGCGCAGGCTGCCGTCAGCCAGTTCGACTTCATAATGCCTGCCGTGCGCGGCAATGACGCGGCCCTCCAGCGTGGAACTCATGCGGCTTGCTCCAGGCGGTTGAGATGGGCGATGCGCAGCGCGGCGGGAGGGTGGGTATCGTAGAAGGCGGAATGCACGGGGTCGGGTGTCAGGGTAGCGGCGTTATCGTTATAAAGCTTGAGCAGGGCGGCGACCAGAAAGGCGGGCTGGCTTTGCGCTGCCGCGTACGTGTCGGCCTGATATTCATGGCGGCGCGACAGCCAGCTGCGCACCGGTGTCAGGAAAAAGGTGAAAACCGGGCTGACCAGGAAAAACAGCAGCAGGGCCATGACCGGCTGGCTGGCTGGCCCGGCGGGCACGGCATTGAATGCGGCATAGAAGCCTGGCTGGGCGGCCAGCCAGGCCAGCAGGCCCAGCGTGGCCAGTGACAGCGCCAGCGCCAGCATCAGCCGCTGGCGGATATGGCCGTGCTTGAAGTGGCCGAGCTCATGGGCCAGCACGGCTTCGATCTCATCATGGTTCAGTTTGCTCAGCAGGGTATCGAAGAAGACAATGCGGCGCGTTTTACCTATACCGGTGAAGTAGGCGTTGCCATGAGCCGAGCGCCTGGAGCCATCCATGACGAACAGGCCATTGAGGGCAAAGCCGCAGCGTTTGGCCAGCGCATGAATGCGCTGGCTCAGGGCGGGGTCGTCCAGGGGCGAAAAACGGTTGAAGAGCGGCGCGATCCAGGCCGGGAAGACCAGCATGATCAGCAGGCTGAAAGCGGACCAGAGCAGCCAAGCATACAGCCACCAGTAAGCGCCCGAACTCATCAAGGCCAGAAAAGCGGCAGCCAGCGGTGCGCCCAGGACAACGCTCAGCAAGGCGCCTTTGAGACTGTCGGCCACGAACAGGCCTTGGGTCATGCGATTGAAGCCGAAGCGGGCTTCCAGCCTGAAATGCCGCCACCAGCTGAAGCAGAGATCGACCGGCGCCATGACCAGCAGCGTCAGGCCGAGCAGCGCCAGCTGGTGCGGCAAGGGTGCCCAATGCCAATCTGCCAGCCAGGCATCCAGCGCCGTGAGGCCGCCTCCCAAGGTCAGGGCCAGCAGGACCAGGGCATCGGCGCAGGTATTGAGCCAGTTGAAACGCAGGCGGGCCGCCGTGTAGTCGGCAGCGCGCTGGTGGCTGAACAAACCGATATGACCGGCAAAGGCGTCCGGGACGCGTCCCCGATGCGCCTTGACATGACGGGCATGGCGAGCGCCCAGCAGCCGCTTGGCCAGCAGGTTCAGCACCAGGGCGGCAAGGAACAGCCAGGTCAGGGGAGCAGGAAATGCGTCAGGCAGGAGCATGTAGGCTGGGGTATGAGAAAATGTCGTGTTTTAAAGGCAGATTATATGGCTCGGAACGAAAATCGCCTGGTCTGGCTGGACATGGAAATGACCGGTCTGGACCCGGAAAAAGAACGCATCATCGAAGTGGCTGTCGTGGTGACGGAACCGGATCTCACTATTGTGGCAGAAGGCCCGGTGCTTGCCATCCACCAGGACGACGCGCTGCTCAATGCAATGGACAAATGGAATACGGCTACCCATGGGCGCAGCGGCCTGACGGAACGGGTGCGCGCATCCACGACGACGGAAGCCGAGGCAGAGGATATCCTGCTGGCCTTTCTGGCGCAGCACGTCCCGGCAGGAAAATCGCCGCTGTGCGGCAATACCATCAGCCAGGACCGCCGCTTCATGTTCCGCTACATGCCGCGCTTCGAGCAGTTCTTTCATTACCGGAACCTGGATGTCAGCACGCTTAAAGAGCTGGCGCGGCGCTGGAAGCCCGAGGTCTATAAGGGATTCGATAAAAAATCCCGTCATGAGGCCCTGGCGGATATCTATGAATCCATAGATGAACTGAAATACTACCGCGAGCACTTTCTCAAAGTTTGAGAATGACGGCGCGCCCCGCCGGGGAAAACGCCGAACCGCGGAAAAAATGCCGGCCCAGGTAATCCAGCCTGGGCCGGCATTTTTATTGGGCAAAGGGCGGACAGGCGTGGTGTTAGCGGTGTTAGCGGTCTTCCCGCAATGACAGGCGCGACACGCGACGGTACCAGCTATGCAGCAGGGCGGCAGACAGCGTCAGGCCGACAGAGGCCATCAGCCACATGGTGCCCGCGCCTTGCGGGGAGCCTGGAATCAAGGCTTCGCGCACGCCGTCAAACATGCCGCGCCCTGGGCCCAGACCCAGATACCAGCCGCCAGTCAGCCCCACCAGGCCCAAGGCCAGGCCTTGCAGCAGCATGGGAACAAAGGCGACCTTATGGGCACGCAACAGGTAGGAGTTGATGCACTGCATGGCATCCACGATGTGGAACAGCGCAAGCAGCGGCATCAGTGTCAGCACCACGGCGGCGACATGCGGTTCGTCGGTATAGGCGCGGACGATCAGCGGCCGCCCCAGCACCAGAATGCAAACCGTCAGGACCGCGCCGGTCAGGGCGAGCACGATCCCGGCGCTGCTGATGCGGCGGGACAGCATGGGGTCGCGCGCGCCCAGGGCGCGGGCGGACAGCGCTGCCGTAGAAACGCCGATGGCCATGGGCATCATGAAGCACAGCGCGGCCAGATTGGAAATGATCTGCTGCGCGCCGATGACGTATGTGCCTTCGCGCGCGACTAACAAGGCCATGAAGGTGAAAGCCGAGACCTCGATCAGATAGGAGCCGCCCATGGGCAGGCCCAGGCGCAGCAAGGTTTTCTGGTCGCTCCAGCGTATCCGGCCCACCCGCAGGGCGAATTGGCGGAAAAAGGTGTCATGGCGCAGCACCAGGATGCCCGCGGCCAGTGAAATCATAAAGACCAGCGCCGTGGACAGGCCTGCGCCTTGCGCGCCCAGGGCCGGCAGGCCCAGATTGCCGTAAATCAGCAGCCAGTTGAAAAAGGCCTTGAAGCCGATGCCGGCCAGGTTGATTGCCATGACGATTTTCGGGCGCGATACGGCATTGCCTAGCGCGTAAATCGTGCGGAAGACCAGCGCAAAGGGCAGCGCCAGCGCCAGCGCGCGCAGATAGGCGGCGATACTGGCCCGGACTTCCGGGGCAACATCGCCTGACAGGCTCAGCCACATGTCGGGGAACAGCATCAGTGTCGAGCCGATCACGGACAGGCCCAGCGCCAGCCACACGCCCTGGCCCCAGGTGCGGCCCAGCTCATGGTATTGCTTGGCACCGAATTGCTGCGAAAGAATGGGAATCAGGGCATGCAGCACGCCCATCAGGCCAACGAAAACCGTGACATAAATAGAGACCGACAGCCCCATGGCAGCCAGATCCGTGGGCGAAGCGTGGCCAGTCATGGCGGTATCGAGCACGCCAAAGGCAACGCCAGCCCACTGGCTGATCAGGACGGGCCAGGCATTGCGGGCGATATGCTTCAGGTTGTGCCGCAGACTGGAAGGCTCGCTGGCAATCATGGTGCGGGGCGCCGGATCAGGAAGAAGACCTCATGCCGGTCGGCGGTACGGCCGCCGCGCCAGAGAATTTGTCCTTCGCGCGCGAGGGCAGGCAAGCCGGCGCTTTCCAGCCGGCGGTTGGTCGTTTGCAGCAGAATCAAATTGCAGTTGCCTGAAAAATCGAAGTTCAGCTTGGAGAACACCTGGAAGGCCGCGCGCTGGGCCAGCCCCAGGCCGCTGCTGCGCACGCATTCACCCGGCCGCAGATTGGCGCTGATGGCCTGCGCCAATTCCTGCGAGGTCGCGCGGTAGCTGCGGGCGTAATCAATGGCTGGCAGCCAGAGCAGCGCCAGCAGCACCCAGGTGGCGGTCAAGCCGCAAGCGGACAGGATAGTGCCGCGCCAGAGGGCAGTCGGGTGAGTGCGCAGGCGCCAGTTAACCAGGGCGGCCCACAGGCCAGTGGCCAGCAAGGCCAGCAAGGTAGCCAGCAGATTGATATGAGGTTCAAAACCGCTGGTCTGGCGCGCGATATTGCCTGCGATCTTGGTCGGCCAGCCAAAATGCAGCGCCACCCAGCCCAGCCAGACCGATGCCACGGTGAGCGAAAAACACATGATGGCAAACCAGTCCAGCGTGTTGATCACGCCGCGGCGCAGGGTTGGCAGCGCGAAAGCAGCCAGCACGGCGAAAGGCAGGACCAGCATGGCGAATTCGGGTTCGAACGGCTCGCCCATGGCCAGCAGGCACAGGATGGCGCCGCCGGCCAGAGATGCCGGCAAGCGGATATGCGGGGCCGCTGTCCATTGCCGCCAGCGCCACAGCGCCAGCAGCGCCAGCGGCCAGGTGGGCCACAGGAACCAGGACAGATCGCGCAGGCTGCGCAGGATGATGGCGGGCTGGGGAATACCGAATTGGCCCAGGTTCCAGCTTAGCCATTGCTGGGTCCAGTAAGGGCCAGCAGCGCTGGCAGGCAGATACCAGGCCAGGAAAAGCAGGGCGCCCAGCGCCAGCGCTGCCAGCAGCCAATGGCGCGGCAGGCTGACGTGGCGCGGCGCGGGCAGCAGCAAGATGACAATGGCCAGCAAGATGGGAACGGCGCCGGGCAGGCCGCGTGTCAGCAGCGCGCCGGCCAGGGCCACGCCCAGGGTAATGGCGCCGCTGATGGGCTTGTCCAGCATCCGCGCCATGCCGTAATAAGCCAGCGTCAGGCAGGCCAGCATGGGCGGCATGGCGGAGCTTTCATGCACGCGCAGCAGGATGCCGACGGTGGCCAGCACCATGAGCAAGGCCGTATCGGCCAGCATGCGGCCATAGTCGCGCGCGGGCGGCTCGCCGCCAAAGGGCAGGGCCAGCGGCTGAGCCTCGGGGCGGCGGCCCAATAAATAAGTGCCATACCAGGTGGCGCTGGCCATGATGGCGAACCAGATCAGATTGGGCAGCCGGGCTGCGGCGAAATCGCCCATCAGCGGCCCGGCCAGCCAGATGGTAATGGCGCCAGCCCAGGTGGGCAGCGGGCCGCCCTGAGCATAGGCATAGTTGCCGATTTGCGGCAGCAGCCAGCCTAGCGGTCCTTCACGCAATGCCGTCAGCATGGTGGCGACGCCGATGATATCGTCGCTTTTCCAGGGGTCGCGGAAAAACAGGCCAGCCAGAATATAAACGGCGGCCAGGCACAGCAGCGCCAGGCGCGGAAGTTTCCGGGTGGCGGTAGCGGTCAGGCGTGAAGGTGTCGCGGTATGTTGGGCGTGCACGGGGGAGGCAGGATCGGAAAAGGAAACGCCTCCCTGGCGGGAAGCACGGCTTGTCAGTACGAAGTGTATAGCTGAAAAAAAGGCAGCCGTCACGGCTGCCTTTTTCATCTGCGCCTGGGGCGCGGAAGGAACGTGTCGGATTACGACGCGTTGGCAGCCTTCTTGGCGCCGGCGGTGCGGGCGAAACGGGCGCGGAACTTCTCGACGCGGCCGGTTTCGACAACGCGGGTTTGCGCGCCGGTGTAGAAGGGGTGCGATTCGGAGGTCACGTCGCACTTGAACAGCGGGTAGGTCTTGCCGTCCAGTTCGACGGTTTCACGCGTGTGCACGGTGGAACGGGTCACGAACTTGGTGCCAGTGATCAGATCCTGGAAAACCACGTCGCGGTAGTCGGGGTGAATGCCTTCTTTCATGGAAATATCCTGTATGTATGTCGGGTCGCCAGCAGGTTTCGCACGCATTGCCGCCAGCAGAGCCCGGTAGGAAACGCGCAGGACGTTTACAGCGGGAAGGGCATGAAGACAGGAGCCGGCAGAACCGGCTGCGGGAAACCAGCCACGTTCCCAGGCTGGTCGGTAAAAACAACTCGCGATTCTAGCATGATTGCCGCAAGTTGCTTAGGGGTTTTCAGGTTGCGGCCCAGCCGCGCAATTGGTAAACCGCCAGCCCGATGTACTCCTTGATGATGGAGCGGCTGGCTTCAAAAGCGCGCAGATTCGGCATCCAGGGCCAGAGCGCGCCGCTGCCGGCGGGCTGGGTGATCTGCGGCGCAGCCGCGGCAGGAATGACGGTAACCCCTTGTTTATCGAAGGTGGCGACCGAGCGCGGCATATGTAGCGCGGAAGTCACAAGCAGCACTTTTTTCAGATTGTTCTGATGCAGTACGCGAGTGGTCAGATGAGCGTTTTCATAAGTATTGCGGCTCGCGGTTTCCAGCAGCAGCGCTTCACGCGGCACGCCTTGCTGGCGCAACATCTGCGCCATGCCCTCCGCTTCACTGACAGGGCCTTCGGCGGCACCGCCGGAAGGCAGAACATACGGGGCGCGGCCTGCCAGATAGATTTCTGCGGCGCGGGCTGTGCGGCTGGGTTTGTGCGATGCCACTTCCGGCAGGAACCAGTTCGGCCTGCCGTTGGCGGTCTGGCCGCCCAGCACGACGATGACATCCGCCGCGGGCAGTTCAGCGGCTGCCTGGTAAGGGTAGGTGTTTTCCAGCATGCCGCCAGCCCAGATGGAGGTCGCCGGCAGCGACCACGCCAGCGACCACACCAATGCCAGACCGACCAGCAGATTGCGCAGGCGGCGCAGGCGCAGGAAACCGACGATCAGGGCGCAGGCCAGCAGAAACAGACTCAGGTGCAGCGGAATGACCAGGGAAGACAGGAGTTCGACGGGGGAAGTCATCATGGTGAAATCAGGCGGGAGCGGCAAGCAGGCTCGAAATGCGGTTGAGCACCTGGTCCAGGCTGGGCCAGTTGTGTTCATCACCCATATAGTTGGCAAATGGCGACCAGGGGCGGCTGTCTTCCGGGTCGGACACGCCAAATAGCGTCAGTTGCCGCGCAGAAGCCGCGGCGGCAATATGCGAGACGCCAGAATCGTTGCAGACCACTAACGCGGCGCGGGTGGTCAGCGCCGCGAAGGCGCGCAGCGGCAGCGGGGCAAGCAGCACGGCGCTGGGCGCATTCTGTTTGGCAATGTCGGTTTCATCAGCCGGCGGCGCCATGACGACGGTCCAGCCCTTGGCCTGCAGGGCCTGGGTCAGCGCTTCATAGTGCGGCCAGACTTTTACCTTGCCGCGATGCAGGCCAGTGGCCGTCGGGGCAATCATAATGAAAGGCTGATCCTGCAAACCGGCCTGGGCCAGGCAGTCACGCGCCTGTTGATGATCTTCCTGGCCCAGGCGCAGCGGCGACTTGGGCGGTGGCGTGACGGAGCCATGCGGCAAATTCCACAATTGCAGGGCCTGGCGCGTGACTTCATACCAGGACTCCACGGCATGCAGGGCTTGCGGTGGCTTCTGGATCGGCCAGCGCAGCAGGAAGCTGCGGCCGTCATCGCGATAACCCGCGCAGGGCAAACCGGCCAGGCGGAAGCTGAGCGCGCTGGATAAGGAATCCGGCAATAGCAGCCCGACGCTGCGGCCGCCGGCCTGCCGGTGGGCTTTCATGTGGGTATGCAGGATCTGGCGGTTATGCAGGATCTTGCGCCCGAAGGGCAGATAATCTTCAAGCGGCATGTGCGCCAGCAGGTTGGCGCCCCAGGCGCGCCCGCAGGCCACGACAGGGACGCCAGCCTGATTCAATAACTCCAGCGAAGGCAGCGCCATGCAGGTATCCCCCACCCAATTTGGCAGGCGGAGATAGATTCTGGTCGGTTTCGGAAAAGTGCGCATCAGGAAAAACAGGTGGTGACGGTACAATCTTCCAACATTGTATTCAGCCTTGGAAGCGAGTCTGCATTGAAATCGAAAGAAAAACCTGCGCATGCCGGTAAACCCGTATCCGAAGAGCGCATGCTCTGGCGGCGGATTTACGCAAGAGTCGGCCAATACTGGAAAGGCCTGGCGCTGGCGATCGCCCTGATGACAGGTGCGGCGCTGACACAACCGGCGCTGGCGCTTATCATGAAACCGCTGCTTGATGACGGTTTCAGCGGTGGCAACCCTGACTATATCTGGATTTTCCCTTCGCTGGTCATTGCAATGATCGCTGTGCGCGGGGGGCTCAGCTTCTTCAGCGACTATTTGCTGGCCTGGGTGGCCAATAATGTGTTGCTGGGCTTGCGGCGTGATATGTTCGAGCGCCTGCTGGGCTTGCCGGACGAAGCGTTTCGCGCCGGAGAAAACGGCAGGCTGCTCAACCGCTTCACCATAGATGCGGGCAACGTGACCGGTTACGCCACCAGTGTCATGACAGTCCTGATCCGCGAATCGCTGATCGTGCTGTCCATGATTGCGGTGCTGTTCTATATGTCCTGGCAGTTGTCCCTGATCGTCCTGGTCATGATGCCGGTGGCCGTGCAGGTGTCCCGGGTGTTCATCCGCCGTCTGCGCCATATCAATCGTGATACGGTCAATATGAATGCCGAACTGACGCATGTGGTCAGTGAAACCATTGCCGGGCAGCGGGTGGTCAAGCTGTTCGACGGGTATGACCGGGCGCGCGAAGGGTTTGGCTACGTCAACGGGCGTCTGCGCCGCTTTGCCATGCGTTCGGCAACCGCCGATAGCGCCATGACGCCGGTCACGCAGATGTGCGTGGCCGTTGCGGTTGCTGGCGCCATTGCGGTCGCCTTGAACCAGGCCAACCAGGGCACTCTGACAGTCGGCAGTTTTGCCGCTTTCATTACGGCATTGGCGCAGATTTTTGATCCGGTGCGGCGTTTGACCCGCGTCTCTGGCGGCATGCAGAAGATGCTGGCGTCGGCGGAAAGCGTGTTCCAGATGATCGACGAGCCGGTGGAACAGGACAAGGGCAAGAAAGTGCTGGAACATGCCCATGGCCGCGTCGAATTCCGTGGCGTGTCGCACTGTTTCCCGGATACGGACCGTCCGACCCTGGAAGATATTTCCTTTGTTGCGGAGCCGGGCAAGACCATTGCCCTGGTGGGGCGCTCAGGCAGCGGCAAGACCACGCTGGTGAACATGCTGCCGCGCTTTATCGAACCCAGCGGGGGCGAGGTGTTGCTCGATGGCCAGGAAATCCACGAGCTGACCCTGGCCAGCCTGCGCCGCCAGATTTCCCTGGTCAGCCAGGATGTGGTCTTGTTTGACGGCAGCATTGCTGAGAATGTGGCCTATGGCGCGGTGGCATCGGACAGCAGCGACGAAACCGTGCGTGAAGCGCTGCGCTCGGCCAGTCTGCTTGATTTTGTCGAGCGCCTGCCCAATGGCATTCATACTCAGGTGGGTGTGAATGCTGTGCGCCTGTCCGGCGGGCAGCGTCAGCGCCTGGCGATCGCGCGCGCCCTGATCAAGGACGCGCCGATTCTGATCCTGGATGAAGCCACTTCCGCGCTGGATAATGAGGCCGAGCGCCAGGTGCAGGCGTCGCTGGAGCGTTTGATGCGCAACCGCACCACGCTGGTGATTGCGCACCGCTTGTCCACCGTGCAGAACGCCGACACCATTCTGGTGCTCGATGAAGGCCGGATTGTGGAACGTGGCAGCCATGACGAATTAATGCGCGCTTCGAATGGCCTGTATCACGCGCTGTATCAGATGCAGTTCCGCGGCAGCTAAGGCTGCCGGGTTGTCAGGGCGCTGCCAGGGCGGTCAGTGGCCGTTGCTCCAGCGGCCGCCCAGTTGGGCGCAGCTTGCCGGTAAAGCGGCCAGATCGTCGGCATTGCGCTCATAGTAGTAGGCATCGCGTTGCGTGCCGGCCAGTCCATGGCAAACCCCTTGTGCGGGGGTAGTGCATTGTGCCATATAGGTGATTTTTCCGGCCGCGCCGCCCATGGCGGCGGACGTATTGGCCAGTTGTTCGCAAGAAGATTTGAAAGCGGCCTCGCGTTCTGCCGGATCAGCCTGCATGCAATCCCGCGATTTGATGGTTTGGCCCATCAGATTGAATGAGCCCTCTATCATGCAGGCGGTATCCTTGGCCAGTGCCGGGGCGGCAGTCAGCAGGCAGGCGAGGCCGGAGGCGGCCAGTAGCAAGGTCTTCATCGGGGAATTCTGAAAATAGGAATAGGCAGGGGGCGGCAAGCAAGGGCGTGCCGCCAGATGGGATGTCAGAGCAGGATGATGTCGTATTTTTCCTGGGGGTAAACCGGCTCGACCTCCATGGAGATCGGCTTGGTTACAAAGTCGCCCAGCATGGCCATATGCTGGCTTTCTTCTTCCAGCAGCAGGTCGATCACGGACTGCGAGGCGACGATACGGAATTCTTTGGGATCGAACTGGCGGGCCTCACGCAGGATTTCGCGCAGAATCTCATAACAAATCGTTCTGGCCGTGCGCACGGTTCCGCGCGCCTCGCACACCGGGCAGGGTTCGCACAATTGATGCGCCAGTGAATCACGCGTGCGCTTGCGCGTCATTTCCACCAGGCCGAGTTGCGTATAGCCATTGATCGTCATGCGGGTACGGTCGCGCAGCAGGGATTTTTGCAATTCCTGCAACACCATATCGCGGTGCGCCGGGTCATCCATGTCGATGAAGTCGATAATGATGATGCCGCCAAGGTTGCGCAGCCGCAGCTGGCGGGCGATGGCGCGCGCGGCTTCCAGATTGGTTTTGAATACCGTGTCGTCAAAATTCCGCCCGCCGATGAAGCTGCCGGTATTTACATCTACCGTCGTCAGCGCTTCGGTCTGGTCAACAATCAGGTAGCCGCCGGATTTCAAATCCACCCGCCGGGACAGGGCGCGGGCAATTTCCTCATCGACATTGGCGGTATCGAACAGGGGGCGTTCACCGCTGTAGTGCTGAATGCGTTCAGTCAGCGCAGGCGTGTAGATTTGCGCCCATTCCGTCATGGCCGCCTTGGTGCTGCGTGAATCCACCAGAATCTTGCCGGTGTTGGGGGTGACGATATCGCGCAGCACGCGCTCGGCCAAAGTCAGATCCTGGTGCAGCAGCGAGGGCACGCCCTGCTGGCGCGCCGCCAGTTGAATGCCTTGCCAAAGTTTGAGCAAATAGCCGGCATCCGACGCCAGCTCTTCGTCTGTCGCGCCTTCTGCCTGGGTACGTAGAATGAATCCGCCATGTGAATCTTCCGGCAAGAGCGCGGTCAATTGCTGCTTCAGCCGCTTGCGCTCTTCCTGGGATTCGATTTTCTGGGAAATGCCGATATGCGGATCGTGAGGCAGGTGCACCAGCATCCGCCCAGCCAGACTGATTTGCGAAGATAGGCGCGCGCCCTTGGTGCCTAGCGGGTCCTTGATGACCTGCACCATCAGAGTCTGGCCTTCAAACAGGATTTTCTCGATAGGCGTGATGGCCTGGCCCTGTGTGCGTTCCTGGCGGTTTTCGCGTAAATCGGCAATATGCAGGAAAGCGGCGCGTTCCAGTCCGATATCGACAAACGCGCTTTGCATGCCGGGCAGGACGCGATTGACGCGGCCCAGATAAATATTGCCGACATGGCCGCGCTGAATGCTGCGTTCGACGTGCAATTCTTGCACGGCACCTTGTTCGACGATGGCAACACGGGTTTCGAAAGGCGTAACGTTGATAAGAATGTCTTCGATCATGGGCAAGCTCTGAAGTGGCATCAGGCAGAGGGCAACCGACATTTGGCATTCGGCGGGCACGCGGATGGTATTCCTCTATATATAGTGAAGGCCGGTAACGTGATGCTGGGCCGTTGCCTTACCGGCGGCGCCAGCATGGCCGCTGCCGCAAGACATCTCTCTTTCTCTATATAAGTGGTACCGCGTGGCAGACGGAAGCTGTGGCTGTCTGCTAGCCTGGACGCTGGATAGCGCAGAATGCAGCCATTCTATGCTTGATGGCCGTTTCGCGTGCCACAGATCGTTAGCAGGCGAGCCAAATGTCTGTGGGCGCTGTGCCGCAGAGCATGCGGCACGGTGTGGAGTGTGGGCGAATGTTTTTGGGGCTGCTGGGGTGCCGCTTGATATGGCGGCTGATGCGGGGGTTGATACGGCGGCTGATATAGCGGTCAATCTGGTAAACCCCTGACGATGCCGGGCGGGTTTTCTCGGATGGCATGGCGTGCTGGCGGTCAGCATAATGAAGCCGTGAACCTGACCGACAGCCAAGCTTGCCTGTCGGTATCTGTTTCGGCGCTACCGCCGGAACCCTGAATTTCCCCGGTATTTCGGGGAGGGGATAAATTTTCTCCAAAAAGTTTTACACGGCGATGAAAAGCGTGCTATATTTCACTTTCTGTTGAGCAGCACAGCAAACATTTCTCAGCGAAAGGGGCGCAGTAAAGTTCAACGGGGCCGGAAACGGAGTTTGTTTTCGGGTGCAGCGGTTTGATCCCTAAGGGACGGCCAAGCAGCGCTGGGAAACGGATTCG
>NZ_JBQEKA010000072.1:0-16057 GCF_052103615.1 Kerstersia sp.
CCTGATAGGGGTATTCCGGCAGCCGGTTATCCGCTCAGCCTTGCTGGGCGCCGCGCTGGCTTTGGTGGTGGCTTTTCTGAGCGCGCCTAAAGTGTTCGGCCTGCATGAAGCGGTCATGGCGGTGGCGCGCGGAAGCTGGATAGGCCTGACGGTGGTGCCTTACATATTAGGCGGCCTGCTGTTCTGGCGGGTGGCCAGCCTGATCGGGCAGGGCGCGCAGGCCGATGCCGTGGCTGGTTTGCAGGGCGGAACGGCGGCAGGGGGAGGGGCGGCGCAAGAAGCAGCCCAAGAGGCAGCCCAAGAAGCGGCCCAAGAAGCGGCCCAAGAAGCCTTGGCCTATACGCAGCGCCGCATTTTGTTTAATGCCTGTTTCCTGATCGGGCCGTTTGCGGAATCCGTGACCGGTTTCGGGGTGGGCATGATGGGAACTTTCGCTTTGCTGGCGAGCCTGTCACTGCGCCCGGCCTATCTGCTGGCCTTCGGTTTCATCGGCCAGGCGCTGGGCCCCTGGGGCGGCATGGCCAGCGGCACCCTGATCGCGGCGGCGCTGGCGGGTTCCGATCCGGCGACCTTTGCCATCTGGAGCGGCGGCATCGTCTGTGTCATCTTGATGGCATGGCTGCCGCTATTCTGGCGGCTGGCCGAACATGCCGGATTGAGTTTCCCGCGCGATGAGCGGCGCAAAGATGCGGCATGGCTGGCGGGCACGCTGGCGCTGCTGCTGCTGATGACCTGGCTGGGCGGGCCGGAAACAGGCTTGATCGCTTCTTTCGGGCCGGTTATCGCATTGCGCTATTTCCTCAGCCACGATGCGCGGCTCAGCAGCTTGCTGCAAGCGGCGCGCCAGGTCTGGCCTTATATCCTGCTGGTAGGCGGGCTGGCGCTGACCCGCCTGATTCCCTCCTGGGCCCGTTTTCTGCGCGATACGGGCAGCATCCGGCCATTTGAAAACCTGCCGGCTTTCAGCCCGATGTTCCACTCCGGGGTCTGGCTGCTGGTGCTGGGCTTGCTGGTTGCTGTCCTGATCCAAGAAAGCCGGCGTGTCGTGCCCATCATGAAGGAAAGCTGGGCCAGCGGCAAAACGGCCATCATCACGACGGCGCTATTCTGTATCCTGGCGGAGGTGTTGAGCTTGTCCGGCATTGCGACTTCCCTCGCGGCAGGGATGCTCGAAGCGCTGGGCCGCACTTCCGTGTTCTTGTCCATGCTGCTGGCCGCCCTGTTCGGGCTGGTCACCAACAGCGCCAATGCTTCTAACGGTTTGCTGATGAATTCGCAGCTGGCCTTGGCGCATGGCACGGGATTGAGCGCATTGGGCGCGGCCGCGCTGCAGCACGCATCGGCCATTGCCATGAGCACGTTTTCGCCCGTGCGCATCATGCTCGCCTGCGGCTTTGCCGGGGTGGCCGTGGGAATGCGCGAGGTTTACCGCACCGTTTTGCCGCTGATGGGCGTGGTGGCCTTGATTATTTTGCTGGTCGCTTGTGTGTTGCTGGCTTATGCCGGCCCGGCGGTGCTGGTACCGGCAGGGGCTTGAGATTCAGGGCGGCGGCAGTTTGCCGACGCCCTGAATGGGATGCCGGTTAACGGTATTGCTGCGCGCGCATTTCCGCGCGCACGGCATGGGCATCGTCCCAGCCTGCGGTTTCCAGGGCCAGCGCCAGCAGGATCAATGCAATGGCGGCAGACAGCAGGCTGCGCGCGATATAGCGCGAGCGCGTGGTGTCGGGGCGCAGGCTGCCGATGGCCAGGCCCAGCGCAAATCCGGCCAGCAAACCGCCGATGTGGGCCAGTTGGTCGATGCCGGGGATCAGCAAGCCAAGCACGATGTTGATCGCAACCACCTGGAACAGGGACTTGAACAGGCGGCTATTGGCTTCAGGCGTATGAATCTTGCTGGCCAGCGCGCTGGCCAGCAAGCCGCCGCAGAGCGCCATGATGGCGCCGGAGGCCCCGACGCTGACGACCAGGTTGACGACGGTGACGCTATGCGCGCCGCCAAATCCAGGCACGGTTTCAAAGAGGTTCTGCGCGTTCCAGGCGGCGCTGGAAAAGCTCGCCCAAAGACCGCCGACCAGATACACCACCAGCATGCCAGGGCGCCCCAGCCGCTGCTCGGAGAGCGGGCCGACGATCATCAGCATATACATATTGGCGACCAGGTGCATCAGGCCGCCGTGCAGGAACATATTGCTCAACAGGCGCCAGTAGTCGCCCGTCAGCGACAGCACGGCCAAATTGCCGCCCCAATCTTGCAGGTCGCGGCTATCAAAATCAATCAGATTGCCGCCGCTTAGCGCCACCAGCAGATACAGCACGACATTGAGGGCGATCAGCGCGGCGGTCGGCCAGGGAAAAGAAGAGGCGGGCAAGTAGCGGGAGGTCTGCATATCGGTGGGTGTGCAATGCGGGGAAATAAGGGGCGGCAGGCGTGACAGGCCAGCGCGGCATGGGCGCCATGTTACAGCGAGCCGCTGAAATCTGGCGCATGGGCTGGCGGGTGGGGCAAACGCGGGGGCAAACGCGGTGGCAAGCGCGGGGAAATAGGGGAAAGAATAGGGAATAAGTGCGTCGGCCCAGGCGGCAGCCAAGGAGGCAGCCCTGGAGGCGGCCAATGCGCCAGCCAATGCGGGCAAGCCAATGCGGCGGCAAGTTCGTTAATATGACTCTTTTCATTCCTCCTGTAACGGTTTGATGTCATGCGAGTTATCGAAATCTCTCAGCCGGGTGGCCCGGAAGTCCTGGTATTGGCGCAACGTGAGGTTCCCGTTCCGGGGCCAGGGGAAGTTCTGATTAAAGTGCACGCGGCAGGTATCAACCGTCCTGACTTGTTCCAGCGGCAGGGCAGCTATCCGCCGCCGCCGGGCGCGTCGGATTTGCCGGGGCTGGAAGTGGCGGGCGAAATCGTCGGCGGGGATGTCCAGGCCGGCGGGTGGCGTCTGGGGGACAAGGTCTGCGCGCTGACAGCCGGGGGCGGCTATGCGGAGTATTGCGTGGCGCCTGCCGGGCACTGCCTGCCTGTACCCGAGGGCTGGAGCATGGTGGAAGCTGCCGGTTTGCCGGAAACGGCTTTTACCGTCTGGAGCAATGTCTTTGACCGCGGCCGCCTGGCAGACGGGGAAAGCCTGCTGGTGCACGGCGGAGCCAGCGGCATTGGCGTGACGGCCATTCAGATCGCCACGGCCCTGGGGCACCCGGTTTATGCCACGGTCGGCAGCGATGAGCGCGTGCAGGCGGTGCAAGCGCTGGGCGCGGTGCGGGGGATCAATTACCGCACCGAAGATTTTGTGGCCGTTATCAAGGAAGTGACGGAGGGTCGCGGCGTGGATGTCATTCTGGACATGGTGGCCGGGGATTACATTCCGCGCAATCTGAAATCGCTGGCCGAAGACGGGCGCGCGGTCTGCATTGCGGTGCTGGGCGGCGCGCGCGCCGAGGTCAATGCGGGGCTGATGATGCAGCGCCGCTTGACCTTGACCGGTTCCACCTTGCGTCCGCGCAGCATCGCATACAAAACCGGCGTGGCGCGCCAATTGCGCCAGCAGGTCTGGCCCTTGCTGGCGCAAGGCAGGGTGCGCCCCGTCGTGCATGGCGTGTTCGGCTTTGAAGCGGCAGCACAAGCGCATGCTGTGATGGAGGCTGGCGGCCATACCGGCAAATTGGTGCTCAAGCTGCTGGATTGAAACGCGGCGCCCGAAATACGGCGCCGGAAATAGGGCGCTCGAAATAGGGCGCCCGAAATACGACGCCTGAAACACGGCAATTTTCTCGGTCTGCTTCTGCCAAATGCCGGCTGGCAGGGGCTTGCCGCGGTTTTTTATCGGGCAATAAGCGCTTTCCCTCGCCATTGGGCTGGCCGACAGGATACAATCCTGCGTTTATCCCGATTTCGCAATACTGACGCATGAACGCAGAAAATACTCGCAAGCGCCTGGTGCTGGGCAATTGGAAACTGCACGGCAATCTGGCGGATAACGCTACCTTGCTGGCCGCCGTTCGCGCCGGCGCCGTTGGCCTGACAGCCGATATCGGCGTTTGTGTGCCCTTTCCATATTTGGCGCAAGCTGGCGCCGCCCTGGCTGGTTCCCCGGTTTCCTGGGGGGCACAGGATGTCAGCACGCATGAAAAAGGTGCTTATACGGGTGAAGTTTCCGCGCCCATGCTGGCGGATCTGGGCTGCCGCTGGGTGCTGGTAGGCCATTCCGAGCGCCGCAGCTACCATGCTGAAAGCAATGATTATGTGGCAGCCAAGGCTGCCGCCGCGCTGAAAGCTGGCCTGACGCCCGTTGTGTGCGTAGGCGAAACGCTGGAACAGCATCAGGCTGGCAAGACGCTGGCTGTGATCGCCGAGCAATTGGCGCCGGTGCTGGCGCTGGGGGCAGAGCAGGTCGCCCGCGCCGTGATTGCCTATGAGCCGGTCTGGGCCATCGGTACCGGCCTGAGCGCCACGCCGGAACAGGCCCAGGAAGTGCATGCCGCCATACGCGCCCAGTTGCGCACGCTGGGCAGCGCTGCCGCAGATGTCCGAAT
Source organism: Kerstersia sp. (assembly GCF_052103615.1). NCBI lineage: Bacteria > Pseudomonadati > Pseudomonadota > Betaproteobacteria > Burkholderiales > Alcaligenaceae > Kerstersia > Kerstersia sp. Next base: position 4,531 of record NZ_JBQEKA010000072.1, read on the forward strand.
TCTCTATGGCGGCAGTGTCAAGCCCGCCACGGCCGCTGGCCTGTTTGCACAAGCTGACATCGACGGCGGCCTGATAGGCGGCGCGGCATTGGTGGCAGATGATTTCCTGCAGATTGCCGCAGCATAAAAGTTTCTGGAGCTATTAAAAGCATGTCTTCAATCTACACGTTGTTGCTGGTCGTTCAAATCATCTCCGCTTTTACCATCATCGGCCTGGTGCTGATGCAGCATGGCAAGGGCGCCGACATGGGTTCTTCGTTCGGCAGCGGTTCCGCCGGCAGCCTGTTTGGCGCAACGGGCGCGGCCAATTTTCTGTCGCGCACGACGAAATGGGCGGCGGTGCTGTTCTTCGCCGTGACTACGGGCCTGGCGTATTTCAGCTATGCCCCCAATCGTGCCAAGGAACAAGCTGAAGAAACCGGCGTGATGCAAGGCTACCAGGATCTGTCGGTCCCGCAGCTGGGTGATGTGCCTGTCAATAATGCAGGCGGTGCAGCTGCTGTGCCTGCGGCGCCTGCGGTTCCGTCCGAGCCTGCTGTGCCCGCCGCGCCGGAAACGGCAGCACCGGCTGCCGTCCCGGCAGAGCCCGAGGCCGAAGCGGCTGCCCAGCAGCCTGAAGCGGATCACAATGCGCCGGCAGCACCTGCGGAATCGGAAGCTGCGGCAGCTGTGCCGCCTGTGGCTGAGCCTGTGGTGGAGTCTGCAACTGAACCGGCAGCTGAGCACACCGAGCCTGCCGCCGAGCCGCAAGCCGAACCGGCCGCGCAGTAATCACAGCGGGGCGGGTGGCGCCAGGTGCGTCGGCCCGCCAGAATGCCGATCAGGAAATCCTGTGAAGCATTCATCCCGACTTGGCGCTTCATCGAAAATCTTTGATGAAGCGCTTGAAAAATAAAATACCGTGCTATAATTTAATGCTGTTCAACGCTGTGCTTTTTCAGGCAGCCGAGATTGGTGCCAATGCCGTCGTGGTGGAATTGGTAGACACGCTATCTTGAGGGGGTAGTGGCGAAAGCTGTGCGAGTTCGAGTCTCGCCGACGGCACCAACACAGAAAGCATACCGGTCACGGTATTCCGGCAGTACGCTGAAACCCGCATGATTCTCGTGATCTGCGGGTTTTTTGTTGCCAGGGGCTTTTATTGCCGCCGCTCTTGTTCTTGCTTGTGCGGTAGCTGGCAGCCTGCGCAGGGCTTGCGCTTGTTGTGGCACTGGAAACACGGCAACACATATTTGTTGCGGATCCCTCTGGTTTTGCGGCTTGCCGGCGTCCTGCAAGAGGCAACTGTGGTCAAATCATGCCCTATCGCGACAGGCGCGAGGCGCCTTGAGGCTGTGTTTGAGCTGTTTCCATGATGAAGCACCCTTTCTCTTCCCAGGATTCTTCCGTCCGTGTTGCTGGCAGATGGGCAGTTATCGTGCGCGCGCTGAGCCGGGGGCTGGCGGCATGTCTGCTGGCCGGCTTCGTGCTTTGGGGCGCGCTGGCTTTGTGGTATCAGGCTGGGGCGGTATGGCGCTGGCCTGCTTTGGTATTGTGGCTGTGCATCGGCTTGCATGCGGTCTTCAGGCTGGCGGCGGGCCGTAAGCCTGGGCAATCTCAGGCGCAGCGGCGGGTATGGCGCTATAGCATGTTGCTTGCCGCCTTATTGCTGCTGGGCTGGTGGAGCCGCTTGCAGCCTTCGCATGATCGTATCTGGGCGGATGATGTCGCCCATTTGCTGGAGGCGGAAGTCAGCGGCAACCATGTGACACTGCATAACGTGCGTAATTTCGATTGGCGCAGCGCAACGGATTACACGCCGCGCTGGGAAACGCGCGAATACGATCTGGACCAGCTGGTATCAGCCGATTTGCTGCTGTCTTATTGGATGGGCCCGGCGATTGCCCATACCTTGGTGTCCTTTGGCTTCGCGGATGGGCAGCAGCTGGTTTTCTCGCTGGAAATCCGCAAGGAAAGCCACGAGTCATTTTCGGCAATTGCGGGTTTTTTCCGCCAGTATGAGGTCGTGCTGATTGCCGCCGACGAGAACGATATCGTCAGAGTGCGGACCAATGCGCGTGATGAGGAAGTGCAGCTGTATCGCCTGGCCTTGACGCCGGATCAATTGAAAACCGCCTTTCTCGGCTATTTGGATGAGGCGCAGTCCATTGGCCAGCGTCCGCGTTTCTACAATACGCTCACCAGCAATTGCACGACGATCGTGATGGATTTGGGGCGGCAGATTGCCGATGGCCTGCCGCTGGACTATCGGGTGCTGCTGTCTGGCTATTTCGCGGAATATGCCTATGAACAGGGCGCGCTGACGCCAGGACAGGACTACGCTGCCTTGCAGGCAGCCGGTGATATCACGCGCCGCGCCCGGGCATTTTCCGGCGCGCCTGGCGATTTTCCGTTGGCCATACGCCAGACAATTCCCGGCATACCGCCGGCAGACAAGAGGGCGGTTGCGCCATGATGTATGGGAAGGCCTGGGCGGCGGCACGTCGGGTGCGCTGGGCGCGTTGGGCGGGCGTGGCTGTGGCCGTCACGGTATTGCAGGGCTGCAGTCTGTTGCGCGAATTTCAGCCTTCGGTCGTGGTCAAGCCCATGACCGCAAATGAATACATTACGCTGCAGCGCGGCGATATTCTGACCACTGGCAAGCTGAGCGAAAAAACCGCTCAGACCATCAGGGTGACAGGGCTGGATCAGGGCGATTGCGCCGTCACGGCATCCTTGGTCTGTATCGAGGCGCTGGGCAAGGTACAGGGCATTCTCGACGAGCAGCGCATGTCGGCGCTGTCGGAGTTGTGGTTGCAGTGGGCGATGAAGGAAATTCCGAACACGCATCCTGAAGATCCCGGCGGCCTGGCCCCCTGGATGGAAGCGGCGCGTCACGCTTACGCTTATCTGTTCTTTACGCCGCGCTCGCCAGGCGAGCGGGCGTTTGAAGACAGGCAGACCCAGGTGCGGGATTGGTATAACTATGCGGTGCAGGAGGCGGTGGCCCGGCTGTTTGCTGTCCGCCGCAACCAGCCGGCAGCTAGCGATAGCACGCAGACGCGTTTTCGTCTGGGAGATTGGCTGCTGGATGTCGATCTGGCGCTGCGTCTGCCGGAAGGCGTGGACATGGTGAAGGAACTGGTGCCGGCGTCTTCGCTGGCGTTCCAGGGGCTGCGCAGCACTTACCGGCGTGATGGATTTGGCGCAGAGCTGGTCGCTGTCATGGACGAGCCAGCGCTCAATGTGTTGGCTGCCGATGCCGTGCCGCCGGATCCCAAGCTTGAGGACAGTGCGCAGGCAACCCGCGAAATGGCGGAACGCGGCTCGGCGCGGCCTGCGAAACTGGCCGGAGATGAAATGGAGCGGGCCCGGCATGGCGGGCCAGAGGATGAGCGGGCGCGGCGCTGGGCGCAGTGGCGGGCGGCTTCCTGGAGTGAAATGCCTTCGCCCAATATCACGGTGGTATTCCGCTATGCGGGGCAGACGCTGGAAGAAGTGCTGGCGAGCCGTGAGGTCAATATCAGTGTGCATGACCCGCTGGTCGAACGTGACTTGACGATAGATGGCGAAGCCGTGCCGCTGGCGGGGAATTTCACTGCGGGTTACGGCTTATGGCTGGCGCGCTCGGGTTTCAATCGCCAGTCTTTGAGCAATTTGTTCGGGCGCGATGATGGCATGGAGCGGCCGCATCTTTATATGATGCAGCCGTATGACCCGAACCGCCGCATTATCCTGATGCTGCATGGCCTGGCCAGCAGCCCGGAAGCCTGGGTTAATGTGGCCAATGAAATCATGGGAGATGAGGCGCTGCGCGCCGAGTTCCAGGTCTGGCAGGTGTATTACCCGACCAATCTGCCGCTGGTATTCAACCATGTGGCCATCCGCCGTTTGCTGGAACGCACCTTGCATCACTTTGACCCGGACGGCTCGGCGGCCGCATCCCAGGGCCTGGTGCTGGTGGGGCACAGCATGGGCGGCATGATTTCGCGCATGATGATTTCCTCGGCGGATGAGCAGTTGTGGGATTGGGCGCTGAAAGAACATCCGATGGAGCCGGAGCGTCTGGAGCGTTTGCGTTCCAAGGCCGACCCCATGCTGAGATTTCAGCCGTTTCCTGGCGTGGAGCGGGCGGTTTTCATTGCCGCTCCGCATCGCGGCACGCCGGTCGCGGGCCATACGCTGGTGCGCTGGATTGCCAGTTTTATCCGTTTGCCGCTGACCATTCTGGAAAATTTCGATGATGCGCTGCAGGCGCGCCCGCCAGGTAGCGGGTCGGGCGAACTGACCAGTGTGCCAACCAGCATCGACAACCTGAACGAACACGATTCTTTTGTCAAAACGGCAGCAGACTTGCCGATATCCGATGCGGTGCGCTATCACTCCATCATTGCGCGCCAGCAGCCTAAAGGGCCTTTGCTGGAAAGCGATGATGGCGTCGTGCCTTATCGCAGCGCGCATTTGCCCAAGGCCGTGTCGGAAAAAATCATCGTGGCTGGGCATAGCGTGCAGGAAACCGCTGCTGCCATTCTGGAGCTGCGCCGCATCCTGCATGAAGATATTGCCGAACAGCGCCGCCGCAGCGGCAAGCCGGCACCCGCTTTGCAGCCGCTGCAGACACCGCTGGCGGCGCCGGAATTGGCTGCGCCTGAAACAGCGCCCGTCCCTGAGACGGATGAGGCGGGCCGCAGCCGTCCGGCCAGAGCGGCGGATGAGCCGGGCGTGCAGCGTATCCGGCTGGGCCCGCTGGCGCCAATTGAATAGCGCTCACTGAAATAAAGATCACTGCGGCGGCAGTGCGTCAGTAGCGTTGCAGCCAGTGGCCGTAGGACGGCGGCAGCAAGGATGCTGCCTGTTCCTGCTTCAGCGCCCGGGCGGCGGCGTAAGACCAGTGCGGGTTGGCAAGATGGCCTTTGCCTATCTGGACGAGGTCCAGTTGCTGGGTGGCAATGAGCTGTTCGGCCAGACTGGGGTCATCCATGCCCCAGGCGCTGGAGACGGGCAAGCCGGTTTCGCGGCGGACGCGCTCCGCGACCGGCGCGAGAAAACCTGGTGTTTTCCAAGGTACCTGAGCGCCAGGAATGGTGAAGCCCACGCTGACGCTGAGCAAATCCAGGCCGGTGCGCTTGAGGCTTAGCGTCAGGTCTATCGCATCAGCCACGGTCTGTTCATCCTGGCCGTCATATTCGATGACACCAAAGCGCGCTGTGAGCGGAAGGTGTTCCGGCCAGACACGGCGCACGGCGGCCAGCGTTTCAATCAGAAAGCGGTGGCGGTTTGCGGCGCTGCCGCCATATTCATCCTGGCGCTGGTTGCTATGGGCGGAGAAGAAGCTTTGGCCTAGGTAGCCGTGCGCGAAATGCAGCTCCAGCCATTCGAAGCCGGCATCGAGCGCGCGCTGCGCGGCGTCAGCAAAGTCCTGGCGGACGCGGGCAATGTCGTCCAGCGTCATGGCGCGCGGCACTTTGGGCAATTGGGCGCCGAAGGGCAGGGCGGAAGGCGCTATGGTTTCCCAGCCGCGCGGGTCGCCTGCCGGAATATGGTCATCCCCTTCCCAGGGGCGGTTGGCGCTGGCTTTGCGGCCGGCATGGGCGATTTGTATGCCCGGCACCGCGCCGCCTGCCTTGATGGCGGCGGCAATCGGCGCGAGCGCCGCGGTGTGGGCATCCGACCAGATGCCCGCGCAGCCGGGTGTGATCCGGCCCTCAGGCGAAACCGCGCTTGCTTCGACGATGACCAGCCCGGCGCCGCCCCGGCCAAGTCCTGCATAGTGGACATGATGCCAATCATTGACCAGACCGTCGATGGCCTGGTATTGACACATGGGCGGCACGGCGATGCGGTTGCGCAGCGTTATGTCTTTGAGTTGAAAGGCTTGATACAAGGCGGACATAGGAGTTCCTGAGCAGGAAAGGGGCGGGCCGGGCGTGGGGTCTTTAGATGCCTGCGGCGATCAGGCCAGGCAACTCGGCCATATCCTGGAAGATATGGCGGGCGCCTGCATCGCGCAGTTCCTGCGCAGCGCTGTGGTTCAGGCCGGCGGGGCTATAGCCGAAGACCGTCGCGCCAGCGGCAACGCCGGCACGCGTGCCGGTCACGGTATCTTCAACAACGGCGCAGCGGGCCGGGTCTGCCCCCAGCAACTTGGCGGCGGCCAGGTAAACATCGGGGTAAGGCTTGTTGCGCGCCTGCTCATGGCCACTGCAGATACGCTCCTGAAAGTAGTCGAAGATGCCGGTTTTGCGCAATTGCAATTCCACTTTGCCGCGATCCGCGCCTGAGGCAACGGCAATACGGCCATCCAGCGCCTGGTGCAGGGCTTGCACGGCCCGGCCAGCGCCCGGCACTTCCACTAGCTCGGCTTCCAGGGCCGCATTGCGGCGTTGCCAGAATTCGGTCAGCCACTCATCGGTGACCGGTTTGCCGGTGTGCTGGGTGATGCGCGCCGATTCGTCACGCACGGTTTTGCCAGTGAATGTCCGTGAGGCTTCTTCCAGGCTGATGGCCCAGCCTTGTTCGGCCAGCATGGCTGCCAGAACACGGTGGGTAATAGGTTCGGAATCAACAAGCACGCCATCACAATCAAACAAAATGGCGTCAAAACAGGAGGTGCGAGTCATGGCAGCAATAAAAGCGGGAACGGCGGGGAAAAGCTGAGCCGGTGTGCCGGTGGCAGAGTCTCAGGCGTATCAGTGTGGGAACCGATGGCACCAAGAATACCGCATCTTCCCGGGACAGCTGCCGATGTCCCCAGGGGCGGCCAGGGCTTGCCTGGCCGGGGGGGCTTCAACGGCCCAGATGCTCATAAAGGATGCTCAGGCCCACGAGTATCAGAATGACGCCGCCGGCGCATTCCGCCCAGTGACCGACCAGCCGCTTGAGCACACGGCCCAGCATGATGCCCAGGGTGACCATGATCATGGTCGCCAGGCCGATCATGACGGACGTCGGGATGATGCTGGCATCAATAAAGGCCAGGCTGACGCCGACAGCCATCGCATCTATGCTGGTGGCCAGGCCCGCCAGCGCCAGCGCCCAGAAGCCTTGGCGCCCGCGGTGGACACAGGGGGTATCCGTGGCGCTAGGGGGGGCAGCATGCAGGCTGCGCCAGATCATGTGCGCGCCCAAAGCCAGCAGCAAGACGAAAGCAACCCAGTGATCCCAGCTTTCAATGTAGGGGGCCGCGACGCGGCCCAGCAGCCAGCCGATCAGCGGCGTGATGGCTTCTATCGTGCCGAAGATCAGGCCGACGCGCATGGCTTCGGTAAAACGGGGTTTGTGCAGGGCTGCCCCTTTTCCGACGGCGACGGCAAAAGCGTCGGTGGACATGGCCAGGGCTAGCAGAAGGGTGGAAGCGAAATTCATGGGGCACCATAGTGAGTGTCGGAAACCTGGACACAACAGACAGGCCCCGACAACTACCTGGCTGTTGTGTTCATGGTCTCGCCGAGCACGATGGCTGTACGCGCCACGGTGAACTGCACCGAGCATGTTGACGCGTACGCTTCCTGGGGCGGAAGTAGGCTACTCCCCATTACTGCGGCGGATCATAGCATGGATCACCGTGGGGGCAAGTGATAGGTCCTCGTGCGGTAGGCCCAACTGGGCCAGATGACATGTCCCAGCGCTTTGCGGGCCAGCGCGGCATCCGTGGCGACCGCTTCCTGGCCCGTCAGGTCCCAGCGGTATTGCTGGGGTTCCAGGTTGGGGCGCAGCACTAGCAACTGATCGCCTTGCAGATAACCGTAGTTATCGCCGAATTGCATGATGGCGCGACCTGGGCTGCGAACCGTCAGATCACTGCCTATCATCGGGTGTTCGCTGGAAATGCCGATGAGCGAGAGCAGGGTCGGCGGCAGGTCGATCTGGCTGATGAGGCGTTCATCGTGGCGCGGCGCAATGCTGCCGCCGAGTATCAGCGCGGGGATGTGGAAACGTTCCACCGGAATGTCGGTAGAACCGTAAACGCGGGCGTCGTGGTCAGCGACAACCAGAAAAACGGTGTCGTCCCAATAGGGGCGGGTGCGCGCCACATCGAAGAACTGGCCCAGCGCCCAGTCGGCATAGCGGACCGTGTTTTCCACGGTATCAGGTTCGCCTTCGGCGGTAATGCGTCCTGCCGGGTATTCCCAGGGCGAGTGATTCGATACCGAGAAAGCCAGAATGAATTCAGGTTTGCCGCGCTCCTGCATCAGCAGGTGGTCCAGTTCCTTGAACATATCTTCATCCGCAGCCCCCCAGGAACCAACAAAGCCGGGTTTGGTGGAAAAGCGCGGCAGATCGACGACTTCCTCAAAGCCATTGCCCAGGAAAAAGCCCCGCATATTGTCGAAGTGAGCCTCGCCGCCATACAGGAAGCGCGAGCCATAGCCCTGGCGGCCCAGCAATTCAGCCAGAGTGAAAAAGCCGGTCTGGGCATTGGGCATCTTGACGACGGCTTCAGACGGCGTGGGTGGGAAACCAGTGGTCAGGGCTTCCAGACCGCGTACCGAGCGTGTGCCGGTGGCATAAGTGCGGGTAAAGAACCAGCCTTCCTTGGCCAGCGCGTCGAGTTCGGGGGTCAGGTTCTGCCCGCCCAGGCTGCCGACGAATTGGGCGCCCAGGCTTTCTTCCACAATCAGCACCAGGTTGCGCGGGCGTTCCACGCTGAGGCTGGCTTGCTGGTCGTGCAAGGTTGGGATTTGCGGGTCGCTGGGCTGGGCGGGTAGGTCAGCCGAAGTGCGCACGATTTCAATGGCTTCTTCGGTGGGCATGCTGCCATAAAGCGATTCGGCCGAACGTTCGTCCTTCATGCGGTAGGCGGCATAGGTGACGCTGTAAAACGAATTCAGCGCCAGCGCATTGACCATGGCGTCATTGGCAAACGCAACCGTCGATGGATTGATGGGGCGGTGCTGCAGCGTGCCGCGTATCGAGATGAAGGCAAGCGCGGCGAAGACCAGGCTGAGGACGGGGCGCCAGCCCCAGGGGCGGCGGGCATCGGGCCTGGCATTCAGCGGGAAGAGTTTGAAACCGATCCACAACAGCGCCGCAACGCCAATAATGGCCGCGCCCACACTGAGTTTGTAGCCGGTCCAGAGCATGGACAGGACTTCTTGCGGATAGACGAGATAGACGAAGAATAGCCGGTTGGGGCGGGTATCGTATTCAGCCAGAAACTGCGGCGTGGCTGCTTCCATAATGGCCAGCAGCAGCCAGCAAACCCTGAACCAGATGGCAGTCCAGCGCGTGGCGCGGGGGTGGTGGCCTAGCCACGGAGAAAGAAAGAGCGGCAGGGCAGCCAGCATGCCCAGCATCGCCAGGTCGATACGCAGGCCGCCCAGCCAGATGCGCCAGATATCAGTGACGGCGCTAACCCGATCCCATTGCCATAGGGCCAGTCCTGTACGGGAAATAAGAAACAATATCAGACTGGCAAGGATAAATCTTAGAGTCAGTTTCAGCATGGATGCAGGATCCTGGCGGGAATCGGAGGACGGCTTATTGTGCGGGAACAGAGGCCGTGTTCAGGGCAATTCAGGCATGCCTGCACAGGCCGTTTCCGGCGCGGCTGGCAATGCGAGCGGGTTTGACTGTAATGCGATGAAATAATTCCCGGCAAGAAAAAAAATAATACTTTTCTTGCCGAATCGCCGCGCAGGGCGCAAAACAGCCGGTTCCGATAGGAAAAAAAGCCGGAAAGGAAAATCGCCGCTTGCGGGGCCGCGTACGCGTCTGCAAACGCGTGCGGAACTGGCAGGGAGGCCGGCGTTGGCGCAGGCGGCCGGGCCCGCAGCCTTGCTGTCTGGCGGTTTGAGCCAGGTCAAGCCAATACGGTGGCAGCGGGGTATGCTAGCTAGGTCAGCCGGTATTGGCCGGCTTCAAGCGATAGGTAGGAACCATGACTAACGGCACTTTGTTGATTATTTTTGTCGCCAGCCTGATTCTGTTCATCTTCGGTTTCGGTCTGCGTGACCGGAACGCGGGGCTGGCTTTATTGGGCATCAGCCTGATGGGGGTGTTGTTTGCCTCGATCTACAAGGCTTACATGACATTCAATTGAGCCTGAGGGGCCATGAATCTACAGAACGCCAGGCGCTTGCCTGGCGTTTTTTTGGGCTTCACGAAGCGGCCGCGAGTGAAACCGCAGCGGCCTGGGGGATGGCTTCGGCGCCGATCTGGCGGTAATGGCCCGGCGTATGGCCAGTCCAGCGCCGGAAGGAACGGTAAAAGGTGTTGGGGTCATCAAAGCCCAGTTCCAGCGCGATATCGGCAATTGGTGTATCGGTCATGGCAATGCGTTGAATCGCGATATCACGGCGCAGGCCGTTCTTGATGCCCTGGAAAGTGTGGCCTTCTTCGCTCAGGCGGCGGCACAGGGTGCGGGTGGACAGCCCCAGTCGGCCGGCAACGATTTCCAGCGCAGGCATATCGGGCAGCGCCGCAGTCAGCACGCGTCTGACTTCGCGGCTGACCAGGCCGTGGCCGTGGCGGGTATGCAGCCAGTCCAGCGGGGCGCGCGCCAGGAAGCTGCGCAGCTCGGGCTTGCGGCGCCGGATGGGCAAATCCAGGTAGTCACGCGGAAACGAGAATTGCGGGCGTTCCTGGTCAAATTGCGGCGCGCCGTGGAAGAGCTGGTTGTAATCCCCGGCGCGCGCGCCCGCGGGGAAAGCAAAGTGCAGCAGCGTCAGGGGCAGGTCGTCCGCGATCAGCCATGAGGCAATGCCGTGCGTCAGTTTGAGCAGGAGGAACTGCCCGGCTTCATCGGGCGCGCGGTGGCCTTCTGTCGCATGCACGCTGATATGGGACAGGGCGCTGTCGCGCCTGAGGCGCAGGCGGAAATCATCAAACAGAATATGGAAAAGATGGGTGTAGCGGTGCAAGGCCACGCCCAGTGTCGGGGCATCGAGCAGCCCGAGCATCAGAAATTTAAGCGTGCCGGGCCGCGCCGGGCGCAGAAATAACCCCAGATGCTCATCGGCCATGTCTGTTGCCAACTGGCGGTATATCGCTGCCAGGGCTTCCGGTGTCAGCGGCGCGCTGCCTTCCAGATAAGGCTGCGCCATGGCGGCGGCAGGCTGGCGCAGCGCTTCCGGCACGCGCAAGAACAACTGCTCCAGCAGGCAGGGCGAAAGGTGGACAGCAAGAGGATCTGCGCGTTGTGGCATGGAAACGGTCAAGGGCGAAGACTGTTAGCATTGTATGGCTTTCAAATCCTGGCGGACAGGCGGCGCGGCGGGGGCTGCGAACCTGAAGAGCCGGGGCCGGGCACAATTAGCGGGGGATGGGGAAAAATGGTCTGGCAATGGAAGGACAACAGCCAGCGTTATGGGGCGGTCAGCAGAAGCCTGCATGGCGCCATGGCCTTATTGTTTGCCTGGCAGTTTCTGGGCATGGGTATCAAGCTATCGCAAGGGCGCACGCCGCTGGCGGCCTTTTTTGTCGGGACGCATGCCTCGGTGGGCGCGATGCTGCTGGGCTTGCTTGTGATGCGCGCCTGCTGGGCGTTCAGCCAGCGGCGGCAGCGGCCCGCCCAGGCGCCGGGCTGGCTTGGCCAGGCAGCCCGGCT
>NZ_JBQEKA010000073.1:0-15723 GCF_052103615.1 Kerstersia sp.
CATGATGTTGCCCTTGTGAACCAGCGTGATCGAACTGCGGTCATGGTCGATCGCATATTGCGCGGCTTTGCGCACCAGGCGTTCGGTTCCTTCGCGCGACACCACCTTCACGGCCAGCGAAGCCGTATCCGGGAAGCGGATCTTGCTGCCCGCCCCCAGGCGGTTGCGCAGGAACTCGATCAATTCCTTGGCCTGCTCGGATTCCGCCTGGAATTCGATCCCGGCGTAAATATCCTCGGAGTTTTCACGGAAGATGACCACATCGGTTTTTTCCGGCTCGCGCACCGGCGCCGGCACGCCCTTGAAATACGCCACGGGACGCAGGCAGACATCCAGATCCAGCCGCTGGCGCAGGGCCACGTTCAGGGAACGGATGCCGCCGCCCACCGGGGCGGCCAGCGGCCCCTTGATAGACACGACGTATTCGCGCAGCGCATCCAGGGTTTCGTCCGGCAACAGCATGTCCGGCCCGTACACCCGGGTCGCCTTGGCTCCGGCAAAGACTTCCATCCAGTGAATGGCGCGTTTGCCGCCATAGGCTTTCTCGACGGCGGCAGCCACGACCGACTGCATGACCGGCGTGATATCCACGCCTATGCCATCGCCCTCTATAAAAGGAATGATGACCTGATCGGGAACATTCAGCGAGCCATCGCTATTGACTGTAATTTTCTGGCCCTGCTCTGGAACCTTGATGTGCTGGAAAGACATAGGCGCTCGTATGCTTTTGGTTCAACGCTTGTGCGACACTGCCTGGCCTACGGGCGGCCGGTGGCCGCGCCGTCCCTCCTTGCGCCGCATGCGGCGTGTCCAGGCAGACTGATCAGCGATTTTATCCTGCATCCGGCAATCGCGCCGCCTTAGGGGCCCGCGCGGCCTGCGCGCCAGAGGAATTGGCGGCCCGCATCACGCCTGGCGCAGCGGGGCAATGCGTGGTGAGAACAACACAACTTGTCAAGCGTCTGACCTGCGTAGTAGAATAGCCGTCTTTACGAGACACGATTTGTGTCCCGAGCCGTATTTTTGAGCTGGCGCCTCACCCCTGACCCTTACGGGTCCTGCTGGCGCCCCCGCGAATGCGGTGCTGTAGCGCGATTACCGCGCCATGGCAGAGCAACACGGGTTTTTATATTCAACAGACGCCTGCAGCCTGGCCACAAAGGCAGGGCGACCAGCCTGAAACATGGTTGGCAGCGACATTTATTGACTAGAGGTGCAACCATGGCACGCGTATGCCAAGTGACCGGCAAGGGCCCAGCGGTGGGCAACAACGTTTCGCACGCGAACAACAAGACCAAACGCCGTTTCCTGCCCAACCTGCAATCGCGCCGGTTCTGGGTTGAAAGCGAAAATCGCTGGGTTCGCCTGCGCGTTTCCGCCAACGCCCTGCGCACCATCGACAAGCACGGCATCGACGCCGTCCTGGCCGAGCTGCGCGCCCGCGGCCAAGCCGCCTAAGCAGCCCAGCTGCATTTCACTAGGAGCACACCATGGCCAAAGGTATTCGCGAAAAGATCAAGCTGGAATCCACTGCCGGCACCGGTCACTTCTACACGACCAGCAAAAACAAGCGCAATATGCCCGAGAAGATGCTGATCAAGAAGTTTGATCCCGTCGCTCGCAAGCACGTGGACTACAAAGAAACCAAGCTGAAGTAAGCCACTGCGCTGCATTAGCCTGAAAGGCCCTGTTTTTACAGGGCCTTTTCTTTTGCCGGAACGGCGCGCCATCGTTTGCGCGCAGCGGCAATCAAGGGTTATCCCTGATTAATCTATCTTCCGCCCGGACAGACACGCGACTTATACTTATATTGACGATAACTATTGGACGCTGCCATCATGTCCCGCCTCCGCCGCCTTGCCCTGGGCCTGCTGCTGGGCTCTTCCTTGAGCCTGACCGCCTTCCAGGCTTCCGCCGAAAAGCCGCTGCGCATCGGTGAAGTCAACAGCTACAAAGCCATTCCTGCTTTTCTGGAACCCTACAAACTGGGCTGGGAACTGGCACGCGATGAGATCAATGCCCGCGGCGGCATCCTGGGGCGTCCGGTAGAAGTCGTCTGGCGCGATGACAACGCCAATCCGGGCGAATCGGTACGCGCCGCCCAGGAATTGCTATCGCGTGAACGCGTGGAAGTGCTGTTCGGCGGTTTTCTGTCTCATACCGGCCTGGCGCTGACGGACTTCGCCCGTCAACGCAAAGTTTTCTTCCTGGCCGCAGAACCCCTGACCGACAAAATCACCTGGGGCAGCGGCAACCGCTACACCTTCAGGTTGCGCCCGTCCACCTGGATGCACGTGGCCGCCCTGGCTCCCGAGGCCATCGCGCTGAAGAAAAAGCGCTGGGCCATCGTCTATCCCGACTATGAGTATGGGCAATCCGCAGTCGCCACCTTCAAGGAAATGCTGCGCGCCGCCCAGCCGGATGTCGAATTCGTTGCTGAAATCGCCACGCCGCTCAACAAACTCGATGCCGGCCCTGTGGTGCAGGCGCTGGCCGATGCCAAACCGGACGCCATTTTCAATGTCCTGTTCGCCGCCGACCTGACGCGTTTTGTACGCGAAGGCAATACACGCGGCCTGTTCGAAGGCCGCGATGTGGTGTCGGTGCTTTCCGGCGAACCCGAATACCTGGAAGCCCTGGGCGCGGAAACTCCCAAGGGCTGGATTGTCACCGGCTACCCCTGGTATGCCATCGACACGCCGCAGAACCAGGCCTTCGTCAACGCCTATCAGGAACGCTTCAAGCAGAACCCCAAGGTCGGCTCGGTCGTGGGCTATGCCTCGCTGATGTCCCTGGCCGCTGGCATCGAGAAAGCCGGCAGCACCGATACCGAAGCCCTGATCCAGGCCTTCCGCGGCCTGCAGCTCGACAGCCCCTATGGGCCCATCGAATATCGCGACCTCGACCACCAATCGACGCTGGGCGTTTATGTGGGCACCACCGATCTTGAGAACGGCGAAGGCGTCATGCGCAATATCCGCTATCTGGATGGCGCCACGCTGCAACCCGGCGATGACACCGTGCGCCGTTTGAGGACTGCGCCGCGATGAGTTTCAGCGGGCTGCTGCTGCAGCTGCTCAATGGCCTGGCCGACGCCAGCGCGCTGTTTCTGGTTGCAGCAGGGCTATCGCTGGTCTTCGGCGTGACGCGCATCGTCAACTTTGCCCACGGCTCCTTCTACATGCTGGGCATGTACCTGGCGGTCAGCCTGACCCGCTACGCCGCCCACTGGAGCGCCGGCAGTCCCTGGGAAGGCGCTGCTTATTGGCTGGCGCTGCCGCTGGCAGCGCTGGCCATAGGCCTGCTGGGCGGTTTGCTGGAAATTGTTGTCCTGCGCCGCATCTATCGCGCCCCGGAGCTCTTCCAGCTGCTGGCCACTTTCGCCTTCGTGCTGCTGCTGGGCGATCTCGCGCTGGCCGTCTGGGGGCCTGCCGATCAGTTCGCCGCGCGCGCTCCCGGCCTGGGCCATGCCATCGAATTACTGGGGCGGCGCTTTCCTGCCTATGACCTGTTCCTGATTGTCGCCGGGCCTGCCGTGCTGGGGCTGTTATGGCTGCTGCAGCAACGCACGCGCTGGGGCATGCTGCTGCGCGCCGCAGCCGAAAACCGCGACATGCTCTCCGCCCTGGGCGTAAACCAGGCGCTGCTCTTTACCAGCGCGTTTGTTATCGGCGCTTTCCTCGCCGGCCTGGGCGGCGCGCTGGCAGCGCCACGCACCCCCGCCACGCTGGGCCTGGATATCGAAGTCATTGCCAGCGCGTTTGTCGTCGTCGTGGTGGGCGGCCTGGGCTCCATTCCGGGCGCGTTCCTGGCGGCCCTGCTGATCTGCGAAATCAAGGCGCTGTGCATTTTCATCGGCGACGTCACGATTGCCGGGCAAGTCTTCAGCCTGTCCCGCCTGACACTTGCCGCCGAATTCATTGTGATGGCCCTGGTGCTGGTCTGGCGCCCCTGGGGACTGCTGGGCAAGCCGCTGCCTGCCCCGGCCCCGGAACGGGGCGCCGCCGCCTTGCGGCCCGCCGGACGCCGCCAGCAACTGGCCTACGGGCTGCTGCTGGTCTTGCTCGCCGCATTGCCTCTCATGGCCGATACCTGGCCGTATCTCACCATTCTGGGCACCGACATTCTGATTGCCGCGCTGTTTGCCGCCAGCCTGCACTTTCTGATCGGTCCTGCCGGCATGCACTCATTCGGCCATGCCGCCTGGTTCGGCCTGGGCGCCTACGGCGCGGCTTTCGCCGCCATTCATGCTGGCCTGCCCATGGAAACCGCGTTGTTGCTGGGGCCGCTGCTGGCCGTGTTGGCCGCCCTGCTATTCGGCTGGTTCTGCGTCCGCCTGTCCGGCGTTTATATGGCGATGCTGACCTTGGCCTGCGCACAGATCATCTGGGCCCTGGCCTATCAATTCGACAGTCTGACCGGCGGCAGCAACGGCCTGATAGGCCTTTGGCCGCCGCCCTGGCTGGATACGCCGCAAGCCTATTACTATCTCAGCCTGACGGCATGCGCCGTGTGCATCTTCCTGCTGCGGCGGCTGATTTTTTCCCCCTTGGGGCTGGGCCTGCGCGCCACACGCGACCATAGCGCGCGCGCCCAGGCACTCGGCATGAACACGCGCAAGCTGCAGTGGGCAGGCTTTATCGCGGCCGCTTTTTTTGCCGGCATGGCAGGCTCGCTCTATGCCTTCTCCAAAGGCAGCATCGCGCCTGACGTCCTAGCCGTCGGCCGTTCGGTCGATGGCCTGGTCATGGTCATGCTGGGCGGCCTGAATTCACTGGCCGGGCCGCTGGCCGGCGCCAGCGCCTACACCTGGCTGCATGATGCCGTCGCCCGCATCACGGAATACTGGCATGCTGTGCTGGGCCTCATTATCCTGCTCCTGGTCGTGCTGTTACCCGGCGGCCTGCTGGGCGGCCGCCGCCAGGCTGCGCTGGCCACAGGAGCGTCCCATGCCTGATCCGGCATCCCTGCCCGCCCCCTCTCTTGACCCGCGCCCGCCGCTGTTGCAAGTCGATGGCCTGCGCCAGGAATTCGGCGGTGTCACCGCCCTGGACGGCATTTCCTTTGAACTGCGGGCAGGCGAGATACTGGCCTTGATCGGCCCCAATGGCGCAGGCAAATCCACCTGCTTCAACATTCTTGGCGGCCAGGCCAGGCCAACCGCCGGTTCCGTGCGCTTTGACGGCCGCGAACTGACACGGCTCAGCCCGCAGGCCATCTGGCGCCTGGGCATAGGCCGCACCTTTCAGACTGCCGCCACCTTTGCCACCCTGAGCGCGCAGGAAAATGTGCAAGCCGCCCTGCTGTCACGCGACCGCCGCCTGATGCGTCTCTGGCGCCGGGCCGACCGCTACCGGCCTCAAGAAGCGCTCGCCCTGCTGGCGCAGGTGGGATTGGCGGAGCAGGCGGCGCGCCCCGCTGGCGTGCTGACCTACGGCGACGTCAAACGGCTGGAACTGGCTCTGGCGCTGGCGCACGCCCCCCGGCTGCTGCTGATGGATGAGCCTGCCGCGGGCATGAATAGCGCGGAGCGCCACGCGCTCATGGATCTGGTGCGCGCGCTGGTCGAGCAACATCAGCTGGCCGTGCTTTTTACCGAGCACAGCCTGGATGTTGTCTTCCGCCACGCCAGCCGTGTCGCCGTCCTGGCGCAAGGCCGTTTGATTGCCCTGGACAGCCCCGCCGCCATTGCCGCCGACCCGCAAGTCCGGCGCGCCTATCTCGGTAACGATAGTTTCCAGCGGCGCCATTGACAGTCCTGGGTAAAGCCGCATTCCCGCGCTGCCTGCAATGCAACATTTCCGGTTGCCCATCAACGTATCCTGCCGCTAATTCTTTTTCCTGAAACAGGAAAAAGAAAGCGCCAGCATTTCTCCATACGGAGAAAAAGCGGCATTCATGCCACGCCATGCAACCGCACTTCACCATCTGAAATTAACACCCTGCAAGACGTTGATTTAATACATAAAAAGCGTAATCACCATATACGCCGAAATGCTTTTCGGGTAAAAAGCCTGAAAGACGTTCGCTGCAATGCAACATGCCGCGGCAATAAAAGTTTCAATCAAGGTGGAGTCAATAATGTCTGATCGCATTTCGCGTCACGGCCTGCGTATCGCGCAGGAACTGGACGAATTCCTTTCCAATGAAGCCCTGCCCGCTGCCGGTATTCAGGCAGATGCCTTCTGGGCTGGTTTTGCCGCCCTCGTCAAGGATCTCACGCCCCGCAACCAACAACTGCTGGATGAACGCGATCGCCTCCAGCAGCAACTGGATCAGTGGCACACCGAACATCCCGGCCCGGTCACCGACACTGCCGCCTACCGCGCATTCCTGGAAAGCATCGGCTATTTGCAGCCTCTGCCCACGGCCGTATCCGCCGGTTCGGATAATGTCGATGAAGAAATCGCCATACAGGCCGGCCCGCAACTGGTGGTGCCCGCCAGCAACGCCCGCTATGCCCTGAACGCTGCCAACGCCCGCTGGGGCAGCCTGTACGACGCGCTCTATGGCACCGATGCCATCCCGCGCGAAGACGGGGCGCCCACCCAAGGCTATGACCCGGTGCGCGGAGCGCAAGTCATCGCGCGCGGCCGGACGCTGCTCGATGAAGCCGCGCCATTGCAGCAAGGCTCCCACGCCGAAGCCACCCGCTACCGCATCATCAATGGCCAGTTGCAGATCAGCCTGGGCGGCACCGTCACGGCGCTGCGCGACCCTGGCCAGCTGCGCGGCTATCGCGGCCCGGCGGAAGCCCCGCAATCCCTGCTGCTGCAAAATAACGGCCTGCATCTGGATATCCAGTTCGACCCGGAGCATCCGATAGGCCGAACCGATCCGGCGCATATCAAGGATATCGTGCTGGAAGCCGCGCTCAGCACCATTATCGACTGCGAGGATTCCGTTGCCGCCGTCGATGCCGCTGACAAAACCCTGATCTATCGCAACTGGCTGGGCCTGATCCTCGGCACCCTGACCGAATCGGTCAGCAAAGACGGCAAAACCTTCACCCGCCGCCTTAATCCCGACCGTGAATACACCACGCCCGATGGCGGCAAGCTGGCGCTGCACGGCCGCTCCCTGCTGTTCGTGCGCAACGTCGGCCATCTCATGCGCAACCCGGCCATTCTGGATGCCCAGGGCGCCGACATCTTCGAAGGCATTCTGGATGCGGTGGTCACCACCCTGGCCGCCCTGCCCGACCTCAGCAGCGGCCGCAACTCCCGCCGCCGCTCGATTTACATCGTCAAGCCCAAGATGCACGGCCCGGCCGAAGTCCGTTTTGCCGACGAACTGTTCACGCGTGTCGAAGACCTCTTCGGCCTGCCGCGCCATACCGTCAAGCTTGGCATCATGGACGAAGAGCGCCGTACCAGCGTGAATCTGCTGGCCAGCATCGCTGTGGCCCCGGCACGCGTGGCCTTTATCAACACCGGCTTCCTGGACCGCACCGGCGATGAAATCCACAGCATCATGAATGCCGGCCCGGTCCTGCGCAAGGGAGACATGAAACACTCCGCCTGGATTCAGGCCTACGAGCGCAATAATGTGCTGGCCGGGCTGCATGCCGGCCTGGGTGGCCGGGCGCAAATCGGCAAAGGCATGTGGGCCATGCCCGACCTGATGGCTGCCATGCTGGAGCAGAAAATTGCCCACCCCAAGGCGGGCGCCAATACCGCCTGGGTGCCATCGCCCACCGCCGCCGTGCTGCATGCCATTCACTATCATCAGATCAATGTGCATGCCGTGCAGCGCGAGCTGGCGCAGACCGCTTATCTGCAAGTCCGTGATGCGCTGCTGGAAGATCTGCTGCACATCCCCGTGGTGGCCAAGCCGGACTGGAACGCCGAAGACATCCAGCGTGAGCTGGATAACAACGCCCAGGGGATATTGGGCTATGTGGTGCGCTGGGTTGACCAGGGTGTCGGTTGCTCCAAAGTGCCGGATATCAACAACATCGGCCTGATGGAAGACCGGGCCACCTTGCGGATTTCCAGCCAGCATATCGCCAATTGGCTGCACCACGGCATCGTCAACGCCGAACAGGTCGAAGCCACGCTGCGCCGCATGGCAGCAGTCGTCGATCAGCAGAACGCCGGGGATCCCGCCTACCGCAAGATGGCAGGCCACTTCGATACCTCACTGGCGTTCCAGGCAGCCCGCGCGCTGGTCTTCCAGGGCCGCGAGCAGCCCAACGGCTACACCGAGCCGCTGCTGCATGCCTATCGCCTGAAGGTCAAGGCGCAGGGCTAAACCCCAAAGCCCGCAACAACGGTACGGGACAGCGCCACGGCATAAACGGCCGGGCGCTGTTTCCCTGCCGCGGGGCGCTGTCTCCCCGCCGGCTCAGGGCGCCCTGCGCGCCTGCCGGCGGCGCCATGCCGCGCAAGCGGCTAATGGAAACACCGGGGCACCTCGGGGCACGCCGAGGCACCTCGGGGCACACCTAGGTAGTCTGGGTACGCCGGTTCCTGCCTGCTCTTACGGCAACTCCGCCGGATAGCTATCCAGCGCCAGGCGGATCTGGCGGCCAATATCCACTGCGCTCAAATGCGCCTGGATCGCGCCATAGAACACGCCATCACGCACCACGAACATCGCCGGCAGGTGAAAGACTTCGTAGCGTTCCACCAGGCCGCCGTTATCGCCCGCGTCCACCCAGGCCAGCCTGGCCACGGGCAGGCGCATGTCAGGCAGCTGGCGCTGCGCCACCGCGCAATTGGCACAGGTTCTGCTGTGGAAAATCACCAGCGTCGTGCCGCTCGCATCCAGCAGAAAACGATCCGCCGTCCCGTCGTTCAATTCCGTTTCGGGCAAACCGGTATCGTCGCGCGCCCCTTCGTACTCTTCATCCCTGCCAGGCCTGCCGTCACGCCAGTCCATCACCGTCTTTCCTCGTAACGCCCCATGCGGGCGCCGTCTGTGTCTCTTCCATGCACCGCGCGCGGATCCCCCGCGCCTGCCATGCACACCTGTGCAGCACTTGCCAGCACGCCTGTCAGCCACATCGTAGCCTGTCCCCAGGCGCCATGGGACAATGACAGCTTCTGTTGTGTTGCCGGCGCTGCGTATCCATGCCCTCCCTCCTGACTGAGCTGTCCTCCCCCCTATCCGCCCTCGTGCTGCTGCTGGCCGGGCTGCTGCTTGGCTTGATCGCCGCCGCCCTGCTGCTGCGCGCCCGCCAGCGCCATGCCATCGACAGCGCTTGCCTGGCGCTGCAAGCGGAGCTGGGCACGGCCCAGGTACGCCAGCAAGCGCGTGAGGCAGAAATCCTTAGCCTGCATCAGCGTCTGGAAGACCAGACCGAGCAGACCGAATACTGGCGCGCCGCGCTGGAATCGCTGCGCGGCGAACACGCCACGCTGGAAGAACGCCTGGCGGGCAGGCAGGCGCAGCTGGACGCGGAGCGGGAACGCCACGCAGAAAAAATTGCGCTCTTGCAGGATGCGCGCAATACCCTGGCCGACCAGTTCCGCAGCCTGGCCAATGACATTCTGGAAGACAAGAGCCGCCGCTTCACGCAGGCCAACCGGGAAAACCTCGATCAGGTGCTGCAACCCCTGCGCGAACGCCTGCATGAATTCCGCGGCAAGATAGAAGAAATCCACGGCCAGGACATTGCGCAGCACGCCAGCCTGAAAGCAGAACTGGCGCAGCTCAAGGCACTGAACCAGCAGATGAGCGAAGAAGCCCACGGCCTGGCCGTCGCGCTCAAAGGCCAGGCCAAAAAACAAGGCAACTGGGGCGAACTGGTGCTGGAAAACGTTCTGGAACGCTCCGGCCTGGAAGACGGCCGCGACTACCGGCGCGAAGTCAGCTTCCAGACCGAAGACGGCCGGCGCCGCCCGGATGCCATTCTCTATCTGCCCCAGGGCAAACACCTGATTATCGACGCCAAAGCCTCGCTCAATGCCTACACCCGCTACGTCAATAGCGATGACCCGGCGCAACGCGCCCAGGCGCTGAAAGAACACGTCGCCGCCATTGGCAGCCGCATCAAGGAACTCTCCGACCGCTCTTACTTTCAGTTGCCAGGCTTGAATACCCCGGAGATGGTCTTTATGTTCATCCCCATTGAATCTGCCTTTGCTGAAGCCATGCGGGCCGACAGCGAACTGTTCCAGCGGGCCATAGAAAGCAATGTGCTGGTCACGACGCCCACCACCTTGCTGTCCAGTCTGAATATCGTGCGCCAGCTCTGGCGCTTCGAAGCCCAGAACCGCCACACCATGGAGCTGGCCGAACGCGCCTCTGGCGTTTATCGCAAACTCGCCGGTTTTCTGGACAGCATGGAAGAAGTCGGCAAGGCGCTGGAACGTGCCCGCGATGCCCACCATACCGCCATGAACCGCCTGGTTTCAGGACGCGGCAATCTGATTCAGCAAGCCAATGACTTCCAGCGCCTGGGCGTTGCCGTGCAAGGCAATCTGCCGGCGCACCTGGTTCAGCGCGCCGCCCTGGAGCTGGCTGATCCAGATCAGCCAGATCAGCCGGATCATCCGGAGCAGCCGGATACTGGCGCCGCCAGTGCCGCTGGCAACCCTCCGGCCGACCCGCCAGCCCCATCATGACAGCGCACGCTGTCAACCTGCGCCGTCTCGCAGACTTGGGCATCGACATCGTCGAAGCGCGTTCCCGGCGGCATTTTGCCCGGCATATCCATGATGAATTCGGCATCGGCCTGATCATGACCGGCGCGCAGCGCTCGGCCAGCGGCCGGGGCCAGGTGGAGGCGCTCGCCGGTGACCTCATTTCGGTCAACCCGGGTGAAGTGCATGATGGCATGCCGGTAGGCGGCGAAGCGCGCTGCTGGCATATGCTGTATTTCGCCCCGCCGCTCATTACCGGCGCCCTGGCTGATATGGCGGAAGGTTCGGGCCTGCGCCCCCAGGAGTTCGCCTATCCGGCTCTGCGCAACGCCCAGGCCGCCCCCCTGTTCCGCAAGCTGTATCAGGCCGTCGCTCACGCCGCGCCCGGCAGCGAACGGCTGGCCCTGGACGAAACCCTGCCGCTGCTGCTGAGCTATCTGCTGGATCGCCCCTTGCCCGTGGCAGCAGCGCGCGACACCTCGGCAGTCCGCGCCAAAACCATGATAGATGACGCCCCGCACGCGCACTTATCGCTCGCCGAACTGGCCCGGGAAGCAGACATGAGCCGCTTCCAGCTGGTCCGCGCTTTTGCCCGCCTGACCGGGCTGACACCCCATGCGTATCTGGTGCAGCGGCGCATACAGCGGGTGCGGCAACTCATTGCCAGCGGCATGCCGCTGGCGGACGCCGCCCTGGCCTGCGGCTTTTCAGATCAAAGCCATATGACCCGGTGCTTTGTAAGCTGCTTCGGCTTTTCCCCCGGCCTGTATGCCCGCCAAGCCCGCCAGGCCCGCCATCGCCATCACGCCTTCCCGGCCTGAAACGCCCCCGCTGGCCATAAGCGCCCGTTACAGGCGCTGCAATTTTTTGCAAGACGCGCCCGCCCGCGCATCACAGACTGACGCCTCCCCCTTTGGATCGGAGCACTGTCTTGTCTTTTCCCGTCTGTCCCTTCCCGCCCATGCCTTGCCATGGCCTGCCCAAGCCGCCATGGCGCGGCGCCGCTGAGGCCTCGCGCCCGGCCCCTGGCGCCACACTGGCTGTCTGCCGCCGCCTGACGCCCTCCTTCCCCCAGGCGGATGCCTGGGCCCCAGCACGCACCCGAGGCAAGAACACACCATGACCCTCGAATTCCTCCTGACCTCATTCATCGTGGTGGCTTCGCCCGGCACCGGTGCCGTTTACACGATTGCCGCAGGGCTGGCGCACGGGCGGCGTGCCAGCGTGGTGGCCGCCTTCGGCTGCACCCTGGGCATCGTGCCCCACCTCCTGGCCGCGCTGACAGGCCTGGCGGCCCTGTTGCACACCAGCGCGCTGGCGTTCGAAACCGTGAAATATCTGGGGGTCGCCTATCTGCTCTGGATGGCCTGGATGACCCTGCAAAGCCGGGGCAGCTTGCGGATAGACATAGAGGACGCATCACCGGACGACACCCCGCGCTCGCATGGCGCCACCGTGCTGTCCGGCATTCTGCTCAATCTGCTGAATCCGAAACTCTCCATTTTTTTCCTGGCGTTCCTGCCGCAGTTCATTTCTCCGGACGCCCCCCGCGCCACCTTGCAGATGCTGATGCTGAGCCTGGTCTTCATGGCCATGACCTTCGTCGTCTTCACCCTGTACGGCCTGTTTGCCGCCGCCATGCGGCAGCATGTGCTGGAGCGTCCAGCGGTCCTGCGCGGGATGCGCCGCGCTTTTGCGGCGGCCTTTGTCCTGCTGGCCGCGCGTTTGCTGGCGCTGCACCGCTAGGCCACTAAGTCACTAGGCCGCTAGACCACTAGACCGTTAAGCCGCTAGACCGTTAGGTCGTTAAGCCGTTACCCCGCCCCTATTTGCGCCATCATCTGGGGGCATCGCCCGGCGCCTTTATCCCGGTGCCGGGCAAAAAAATTTTGACTGGCAGAGAGCTGCCACATAAAATATCTTTAATTAAAGATAGTTAATTTAAAGATAATGCAAACAGAAGCGCTACCCGGGTCATCCGCTGCGATGATCGCTGATGCGGACAGCCGCGCCGCCAACGAAGATTTTGTGGACGGCATTCTGGGCCAGTGGCAGCAGCATGCGCCTGGCGCCGATATCTCTCCCATGCATGTCACCAGCCGCATCTGGCGGCTGGCGGCCCTGCTGGATCGCGATATGCAACGGCAGTTCCGGGCCCATGCCCTGCAAATGGGCGATTTTGATGTGCTGGCCGCCCTCTACCGCAGCGGCCCGCCCTACTCGCTGCATCCGCAGCAGCTCACCCAGCAGTTGCTGCTGACCTCGGGCGCCATGACTTACCGGCTGGATTCCCTGGAAAAACGCGGCCTGATCGTGCGCGCCCCGAATCCGGATGACCGCCGCAGCATTTTCGTCAGCCTGACCACAGATGGCCAAAGCACTTTGCTGGCCTCACTGGACACCTATATGGCGGAAATGAAGCGCGTTCTGGCGCCGCTCAATGCAACGGAAAGCCTGGCGCTGGCCGCCTTGCTGCGCAAACTCCTTTTGCCCTACGACCACGGCTGACCGGGCGCCGCCACTGGCCGTCCATCGTTTTCGGTCCCCGCTTTCCGCCTACCGCATCATCCCAATTTCCCAGACAATCAGGCATTCACTTATGAAACTCCGCCCTGGCCAACTGCTCTGTATCGCCGCCATCCTGCTGGTCGGCCTCAACCTGCGTCCCGCCCTGGCCGTCATCAGCCCGCTGATCGAAACCATACGCGCGGCCACGGGCCTGAGCTATCAGGCCATGGGCTGGGTGACCGGCCTGCCCATCATGGCCATGGGCTTTCTGGCCCTGGCCGGCTCGACGGTTTACCGCCTGGGCATGCGCCGGGGCGTCGCCATCGGCATCCTGCTGGTGTTCGCCGCCTGCCTGCTGCGGCTGCTGGCGGCGGATCCGGCCTGGCTGCTGGGCAGCGCCCTGCTGGCCGGCATCGGTATCGGCATTACCCAAACCCTGGTGCCTGGCTTCATCAAGCAGCACTTTCCCCAACAGATAGATACGCTGATGGCCTTGTACGTCAGCATGATTATGGGCGGCGCCGCCATGTCCGCCGCCGGCACGCCTGTCCTGCTGCACAGCATGACCTGGGAACCCGCACTGGCGATGTGGGCGCTGCCGGCCTTGCTCGGCCTGGCGCTCTGGCTGCTGGCCACCCGCGCGTTCCGCGACCCGGCACGCATGCCCGCCACGGCGGCAACGCCCGCTGCCGCTGCCTCCGCCGTTACCGTCCTGCGCCCCTGGCGCCATGCGCGCGCCTGGCTGCTGGCCGGCCTGTTCTGCGCCTCGGGCAGCTGCTATACGCTGGCCCTGGCCTGGCTCGCCCCTTACTACATCGAACTGGGCGCATCCCCGCAACGCGCCGGCCTGCTGCTGGCCGTCCTTACCCTGTTTGAAGTTGCAGCCGGATTCCTGGTCGCCTGGCTTGCCCCGCGCAACCCGGACCGCCGCTACCTGCTGGCTGGCTGCACTCTGCTGGCCTCGGCAGGCTACCTGATGCTGGCCTGGATACCCTTGGCAGCCCCCTGGCTCATCATCGCCATCCTGGGCCTGGGCATAGGCGCGCTCTTCCCGCTGACGCTCATTCTGGCCATGGATCACGCCAGCGTGCCGCGCAATGCCGGGGTACTGGCCGCCTTTGTCCAGGGTATCGGCTATCTGGTGGCCGGCCTGCTGCCTTTTGCCGCCGGCCAGCTGCGCGACAGCCTGGGCAGCCTGGAATCCGCCTGGAGCCTGATGGCCGGCGTGGTGCTGCTTTCGCTGATCCTGATCCGGCGCGCTTCTCCGGCCAGCGCCAAGGCCTTTGACCAGCACTGCCGCCAAGGTTAGCCGCCCGGCGGCGCATCCCCCTATAATGGATACCTTCTTGCGCGGCCAGCTGGCCGCGCTCATTATTTTCTGAATGACGTGAATATCATGCAGGATCGCTACCAGCCCCTCGTCGTCGAATCCCTGGCCCAGCAAGACTGGCAAGGCCGCGACGCCTATCGTGTCACCGAGCATGCCAAGAATGCTGACGGCTCGGAAAAGCCGAAGTTCTACGCATGCAGCATGCTGCCCTACCCCAGCGGCAAGCTACACATGGGGCATGTGCGCAACTACACCATCAACGACATGATGACGCGCCAGCTGCGCATGCGCGGCTACAACGTCCTGATGCCCATGGGTTGGGACGCCTTTGGCATGCCGGCGGAAAACGCCGCCATCAAGTCCAAGGTGCCGCCCGCCAAGTGGACCTACGACAACATCGCCTACATGAAGAAGCAGATGAAGGCGATGGGTCTGGCGATCGACTGGTCGCGCGAAATGTGCGCCTGCGATCCGTCTTACTACAAATGGAACCAATGGCTGTTCCTGAAAATGCTTGAAAAAGGCATTGCCTACCGCAAGACCCAGACCGTCAACTGGGATCCGGTAGATCAGACCGTGCTGGCCAATGAGCAAGTGGTCGATGGCCGCGGCTGGCGCTCTGGCGCCCCCGTGGAAAAACGTGAAATTCCCGGCTATTACCTGCGCATCACCGACTACGCCGAAGAACTGCACGAAACGCTGGAAGGCGGGCTGCCCGGCTGGCCGGAACGCGTGCGCATCATGCAGGACAACTGGATCGGCAAGAGCCAGGGCGTGCGTTTCGCCTTCAAGCACGACATTCATGATGACAGCGGCGCCCTGATCCAGGACGGCCTGATGTACGTCTTTACCACGCGTGCCGACACCGTCATGGGTGTGACCTTCTGCGCGGTGGCGCCGGAACATCCGCTGGCCCGCCATGCGGCCCGCAACAACCCCGAGCTGGCGGCATTCATCGAAAAAGTGCGCCAGGGCGGCACTTCCGAAGCGGAAATCGCCACGCGGGAAAAAGAAGGCCTGCCCACCGGCCTGAGCGTCACGCACCCGCTGACAGGCGCCCAGATTCCGGTCTGGGTCGGCAACTACGTCCTGATGAGCTACGGCGACGGCGCGGTCATGGGCGTCCCGGCGCACGACGAACGCGATTTCGCTTTCGCGCTGAAGTATCAGCTGCCTATCCGCCAGGTGATCGCGCTGGACGGCAAGACCTTCTCCGACCAAACCTGGCAGGACTGGTACGGCGACAAGCAGGCTGGCGTCACCATCAACTCCGACAAATACGATGGCCTGGCCTAT
>NZ_JBQEKA010000074.1:0-6106 GCF_052103615.1 Kerstersia sp.
TCAAGGATTTCCCGGAAGACTTCCGCTACATTCAGACCCTGCATGAATCGTCTGCCGTCGGCGCCGCCGATGGCTATGCGCAGGCTACCCGCCGCCCGGCGCTGGTCAATGTGCATACCTCGGCCGGCCTGAGCAACGCGATGAGCAACATCCTGACGGCCTCACAAAACAAGACGCCGCTGATCATCACAGCCGGCAACCAGACCCGCGACATGCTGCTGATGGAACCCTGGCTGACCAACGTTGAGCCTTCCCTGCTGCCCAAGCCCTGGGTGAAATGGAGCTACGAGCCGGTGCGCGCCGAAGATGTGCCCGCGGCTTTCATGCGCGCCTACGCCATTGCCATGCAACCGCCGGCAGGCCCGGTTTTCCTGTCCATCCCGCTGGATGACTGGGACAAGCCCGCCAGCAGCGCGGCCGTCATCCGCTCTATCACCACCCGCATCGCCCCCGATCCCGACCGGCTTGCCGAATTCGCCCAGGCGCTTTCCCAGGCTCGCAACCCGGCGCTGATCTATGGCTCCGCCATCGCGCGCGGCGACGGCTGGCAACAGGCCATTGCCCTGGCAGAAAAGCTGCAAGCGCATGTCTATGCCGCTCCGGCCTCCGAACGCCCGCCGTTCCCCGAAACTCACCCGCTCTATAGCGGCGGCCTGCCCTTTGCCATCGGCCCGCTATCCAAAAAGCTGGCAGGGCATGACCTGGCAATCGTCATCGGCGCTCCGGTGTTCCGCTATTACCCTTATGTGGAAGGCGACTACCTGCCGCAAGGCATGCGTCTGCTGCACATCACGGACGATCCGTCCGAATCCAGCCGCGCGCCGGTGGGCGATAGCCTGCTGGGCGATGCCGTGCTGTCACTGGAAGCGCTGGAGAAACTGGTGCAGGGCCGCTCCTCCCCCGTCAATACCGTCAAGCGCCAAGCGCACGGCATGGCGCCGCATCCGGCAGCCAGCACCGAGCACGCCAGCCAGGACGGTGCCATGTCCTCGCTGACACTCTTCCAGACACTGCGGGCCGCCACGCCGGCGGAAACCGTACTGGTGGAAGAATCACCATCCAATCTGGGCGAGCTGCATACCGCCTGGCCGGTTGACCGTCCGGATTCGTTCTACACCTTTGCCAGCGGCAGCCTGGGCTGGAACCTGCCTGCCAGCGTTGGCCTGGCCCTGGCCGAACGTGACAGCGGCCGCAACCGCCCGGTTCTGGCCATCATCGGCGACGGCTCATTCCAATATTCGATCCAGGGCCTCTGGACCGCCGCACAACATAATCTGCCGATTCTGTTTGTCGTGCCGCGTAATGGCCAATACGGCATCCTGAAGTCCTTCGCTCTGCTGGAAGAAACACCGGGCGTCCCTGGCCTGGACCTGCCTGGCCTGGACTTCGTTGCCCTGGCCAATGGCTACGGCGCGCATGGCGTGCGCGCCACAACCGTGGAAGAAATCCGCGCTGTCTGCGCTGAAGCCTTCAAACGCAATGGGCCGACGGTGCTGGAAGTCCCGGTGCTGCCGACCATTCCGCCCCTGCTCTGATCCGGTCGCGGATCGCCAGAAGCCAGGCCAGCGCGCCCGGCTTCTGGCATGAGCTGCCAGTTACGCCAGCCAACATGCCTGAAGGGTTGCCGCGCCCTTCTCGCCTGTCCGGCTGGCACCTGTCCTTTTATCCCTCCTGACTGGAGAGACACCGATGCTGGAAACCATCATCACCGCCCTGCTGCCTATCGTCGTGACCTTGATGCTGGGTTACTTCGCAGGCTGGGAGCGCAGCTTTTCACAGGATCAGGCCACCGTCCTGAACCGCATGGTCATGCTCTATGCGCTGCCGCTGATGCTGTTCGCCGGGATTCTCAGCACGTCGCTGACAGCCATCAGCCAGAATGTCCCGCTGTTCGTCTGGACCGCGATCGGCATGATAGGCGGGCTCGTGCTGGTCTTCGCCCTATCCCTGTTTGTGTTCCGCTCTACGGCGCAACTGGCCGCGTTGCGGGCCATCGCCATTGCAGGCCCGGCCGTGCCATTCATCGGCACCCCGGTGCTGGGCATGCTCTACCCCAACGATGCCGACATCGCCATTGCCACCGGCAGTTTGCTGATGAACCTGGTGCAAGTGCCGCTGGCCCTGATTTTTCTGGTTGGCAAGCAGGAAGAAACCGGTGCTATCAAGAAAAGTGCCCTGGCCATCGCCGGTGACAGCCTGCTCAAGGCGATTAAACAGCCCGTTGTCTGGGCGCCTGTTCTGGCGTTCATTCTGCTGTTGAGCGGCCTGGAAATGCCGCGCGCGCTCAAAGGCTCGTTTACGCTGCTGGGCCAGGCCACAGGCGGCGTCGCGCTCTTTGCCGTGGGTATCGTGCTGTTTTCGCAGAAAGTCAGTGTTTCGCTGCCTGTCATCATTAACGTCATCAGCAAAAACCTGCTCGTGCCCGGCATCATCCTGGCCATCATGCTGGCCGTCGGCGTGCCTTCCGTAGAACGCGGCCTGGTCGCCGTCACCCTGGCCATCCCCACCGCCTCCATTGCTGTCATCTTTGCCGTGGAATACAAGTGTGGCACCCAGGAAATGGCCTCCACCCTGTTCTGGAGCACCATTCTCTCCATCCTGACCATGGGCATGTTCATCTGGATCACTGCCTGAAGCAGATCATGACCTGATGCCCCTAGTGGCTCCCAGGCTGGCTGCCCCCATAAAAACGCCACCGGAACCAAACCTGATTCCGGTGGCGTTTTTTTCCAGCCACCTGCCGGACCGCTGCTGTCTGCTGTCTGCTGGCGAGCCGGAAGATGGCCAGCCAGTGCCTACTCAGCCGACTTGAATTCGAATGGTGTCGCCGGCACAAATTGCCCCGACACTTCACCAGCCAAAATCCGGTTCATATCCACCCCGAGATCCAGCGTCAGCGTCTGCGCGCCTTCTGAAAAATCCAGGCGTTTCAAATCCACCCAGAACACATTTGGCGCCGTTGCCGACTCTGCATAGAAAAGCTTGTTTTTCTGATCCGCCACCACACGCCAGCGTGTTGTCGATAAATTAGGTGCATCCGGCTGGCTGATGCCATAAGGCACCGATACATTCCGCACGACACTGAACACCGCTGCTGCCGCCGTGCGGGGGTCATCGCTTTTCAGCACGGCATCCGCATAATAAGTGGCGCGGACAAAACGATCGGGCGCACGATTCGTGCCCGGCAAAAAACTACGGCCATCCACCCCGCGCCAATACCGCATGATGGCCAGTTGCTCATCAAACGGCGGGTCATTGGTCATGACCCTGAACTCGCGGCCATGATGCACTTTCAGGCTGCCGTCTATCCATTCCAGAATCGCGCTATCCCCAGAGGCATCCGACAAAGACAAATGCAGTGGCGCCAGGCTGCCCGGACGCCCCGGCACCTCGCCGCTTACCACCAGCATCGGCTTGTCCTGCACATGCTGCACCGCTTCTGCAACCGTTGCAAACTGATCCAGGAAATACTGCGCCCAAATCGCCAGCGACATGCGCGGCGTTGCGCCGTCATCCTCGGGGTAGCGCGCATCTGCCAGCCACAGCAGATTGGCATTGAGACCAGCCTCATTCATGCCATCCACCGCGGCAATTTCATAACCGGAAACGATCAGGCTGCCATAAGCGGATGTCCAAGTCACCGACCTGGGCCCCGCTGCGCCATGCCGTTGCATCCCGCGCGGAAAGACCCAGAGATTACTGACCATGGGATCCTTGAAATCCATGGACCGCCCCGTCAGAAAGGTATGGTTGGGGCCCTCATAGATCACTCGGGTACAAGCCTGCGCCTCGACTGCCAGCATCGCCGCCGTAACCGCCAGCGCGATGCCCAAACGTGTCATTTGCTTCATCTCGATGTGTGCTCCCTATTCGTGCCATGCATCCCCAGGGCACAACCACCACTATGGTTGCTACCTTGAAATGCAGGGATTTTTATCTGCCACGATAGTAAATGACCTTATGGCCTAAGTCTTGAATGGCCGCCATATTGCAGAGATTTCCTGAGCCGGAAAAGGACAATTTGACACACAGCCTAAAAATCAAAACGCCAGCCCCTAAGGACTGGCGTCAGTGCTTGATTTTACTGGTAGGGCGCGCTGGACTTGAACCAGCGACCAAAGGGATTATGAGCCCTAAACACGGAGCCGAACAGAAAGACAATATATATTTAATATCAACCAGTTAAAGAGAAAACCAACGAATAAACACTGAATCGACCAGGGTTTAATAGACACTTTTTAGACTCATAACACTCACTAGGAGAGAGGTATGAGCACGGTCCGATTTACGGAGGAATTCAAGTTTCGACCTATAGTATGGCAGTCGATCACCAGCGCCAGCGTGGCCCAGTCGTCCCGGCCTGCCCAGATACGGCACAGGTCTATAAACCACCCGTTCATTGGGCGCTGTTGCCACGGACGGCAGTGACTGGATCCGCTGCCTAAAGCCAATTGGGAGCTTGCGCACTTGCCAGCCTTTGATCTGGAAGATGCGTTGGACGGTGTTTTTGTTGACCCC
The DNA here is from genome assembly GCF_052103615.1 of Kerstersia sp. NCBI lineage: Bacteria > Pseudomonadati > Pseudomonadota > Betaproteobacteria > Burkholderiales > Alcaligenaceae > Kerstersia > Kerstersia sp. Next base: position 4,519 of record NZ_JBQEKA010000074.1, read on the forward strand.
CAACAGCCAAGCCGCTGTCCGGTAGCCAACATGCAGAAAGATCCTGTCTGCCATCGCAGACTGCGATCGGTATATCGCGAAAGAAAGCTGCTGAGCTGACGATTTGCGCCTGGCAGAGGACCGGCAAATGCTGGCTTACCACCGCGCCCAGCGCGAAAAGCTGATGGGGGGGGCTGGCATGATCAGCCTGCCTGGCCCGGAAGACCTGCGAGCTTTCCTGAGAGAGTGGTATCTGCACTCTCGATTTGAGGGGCGAGATGAACCCGCTTGGGGACGTGACTAGTCTGTGATGCTCGTCAGGTCACGTCTCGATGATCTGGGGTTGCGCGGAGAAGCATGGATCGGTATGTACGAGCAAAAACCGGCAAACCCATCAAATTCAATGCTGCTCTGAGTATCTTGAACGCTGACGCGCCTCTGCAAATACAGCGAACGCCAGCCAGTATCAGCAGAAGGATACTGGCGGCGAACGGTCCCCGAAAATTAACCCGAGTGCGGGCGCTTGCCGGGATTTTTCTTGTGGTGGGTATGCGCGCCACGCTCCTGGCTCACACGTTGGCCACGGAATTTCGTGCTAAGTGCCGTGCCCTTGGGAGGGACGGGACGGGGGGTGCGCTTGCGGTCGGCTTCAGTAACGATTTTGGTGCCCATGGCAGTCTCTATCTCTAGTTTGATTAAGCCTGCTATTGTTACACATTCGCTCGGTTTATTCTTGGCAGCCGCATTGGATGCACGGGATTGTTCGCACGATTCCTGCGAGTTAGCATCCGTAATGGCAGGCCTGCGCCTGCCGATGCCGGCGCTATCTGGGCCATCCGGGAACTGGCCCTGTTCAGCCACGTTTTCAATTATGCGCGAGAAACCGGCCACAGGCTGAGCGCCGAGGCCATGTGCAGCCGCTTTGACAAAGCCAGGGCCAAGAAGGCGGGGATTGCCAAAGACCGCTTCCAGCTGCGCGATCTGCGCGCCAAAGCAGGCACCGATAAAACCGAAGCAGCAGGGAATATCAGGCAGGCCCAGAAACAGCTAGGCCACCGTTCGGTGGCCATGACCGAGCGACTGAGCATTACAGCATTACGTCCGCAATCGGCTGGGCGACAAAGTCATGCCCACCCAATGATTTTGCGGAGCGCCGCCCGGATTGCGGAGCAAAAAAATACGGCCCACATCGCTGTGAGCCGCATCAATACTGGTAGGCCGTGCTGGACTTGAACCAGCGACCAAAGGATTATGAGTCCTCTGCTCTAACCAACTGAGCTAACGGCCCCCAAGCTCATTATTATGACATGCTTGGCAGCCATTGCAAAACAGAAGCATCGCGAAATGCCGGATCATGCTGCCAGCCGCAAAATCAGGACTTCCCGATCAGCAAAGAAAGCAGGCCGGCAGCGATCAGCGGCCCGACCGGCACGCCCCGGAAGAAGGCTACGCCGATCAGGGTGCCCATCAGCAGGCCCGCGACGATCTGGGGGCTGTTGCCCATCAGAACGACACCGCGTCCGCCTAGCCAGGCCACGCCGATACCCACCAGCACAGCCAGGAAGGAGCGCCATTCCACGAAGGAATTCAGCAGGTCACTGACGCTGAT
>NZ_JBQEKA010000074.1:6116-15639 GCF_052103615.1 Kerstersia sp.
GCGTCATCACCCCAACCATCAGGATGATGATGCCCACGCTGAGGCCATACTTCTGCACCCAGGGAAAGTGCGCCTGCAGCGGTGTCAGCCGGACGAATAGCAAGACCAGCATGGCGATGGAGACCGCCATGTTGTGGCTGACGTAGCCCAGTATGGCAAACACCAGCAACAAGAGAATCGTTGGATCCGCCCAGCTCATCGCAGGAAAGCTCCCATTACTGCCCTTCCAGGAAGCTCTTCAGTTTGTCCGCACGGCTGGGGTGACGCAGTTTGCGCAATGCCTTGGCTTCTATTTGGCGGATGCGCTCACGGGTGACGTCGAATTGTTTGCCGACCTCTTCCAGCGTCTGGTCCGTGCTCATTTCGATACCAAAACGCATGCGCAGCACCTTGGCCTCACGCGGCGTCAGCGAATCCAGCACTTCCTTGACCACGTCACGCATGGAGCCATGCAGCGCGGCTTCGGCAGGTGCCAGGTTAGCCGTGTCCTCGATGAAATCGCCCAGGTGGGAATCGTCGTCGTCACCGATCGGCGTTTCCATGGAGATGGGTTCCTTGGCAATCTTCAAGATCTTGCGGATCTTGTCCTCAGGCATGTCCATCTTGGCCGCCAGCGTTGCGGGATCCGGCTCGGCGCCGGTTTCCTGCAGGATCTGGCGGTTGATCCGGTTCATCTTGTTGATCGTTTCGATCATGTGAACCGGAATACGGATGGTACGGGCCTGGTCAGCGATGGAGCGCGTGATAGCCTGACGAATCCACCAGGTGGCGTAGGTAGAGAACTTGTAGCCGCGGCGGTATTCGAATTTATCCACCGCCTTCATCAAGCCGATATTGCCTTCCTGGATCAGATCCAGGAATTGCAGGCCGCGGTTGGTGTACTTCTTGGCAATGGAGATCACCAGACGCAGGTTGGCCTCGATCATCTCGCGCTTGGCCTTGCGGGCCTTGGCCTCGCCGGTTGCCATGCGTTTGTTGACGTCCTTGAGATCCTTGAGCGGCAGCACGACGCGGTCCTGCAACTCAATGAGCTTGCTTTGCAATTCCTGAACGTCAGGAATATGGCGTGCCAGGGTTTCCGAATACGGATAGCCGGCATCCACTTCCTTTTGCACCCATTCCAGGTTGGTTTCCTGGCCCGGGAAGACCTTGATGAAGTGGCTGCGCGACATGCCGGCGCGATCCACGCAGACCGACAGCACTGCGCGTTCCAGCTGGCGCACTTCTTCCACCTGCGAACGCAGGGTGTCAGCCAGGCGTTCGACCATCTTGGCCGTGAAGCGGATTCCCAGGAACTCTTCCTGGATGCCTTCCTGCGCCTCAAGGTAACGGGCCGAACGGTAGCCGCTGGTCTCGTAGCATTCACGCATCACGCCGAACCATTTTTCGACGCGATCGAATTTTTCCAGCGTTTCGACACGCAGCGTTTCCAGCTGCTTGCTGCTCATGCCGCCCGCGGGGCCGTCGTCACCGCTGTCAGTCACACCGGCGCCTGCATACTCTTCACCGTCCTGGTCCAGCAGACCGTCAACGATTTCGTCAACCTGGCTGGAACCATCGCGTACCTTGGCAACGTGCGCCAGGATTTCCAGGATGGTGGTGGGACAAGCAGAGATGGCCATGACCATGTGCTTCAAGCCGTCCTCAATGCGCTTGGCGATTTCAATTTCACCTTCGCGCGTCAGCAGTTCGACAGAACCCATTTCACGCATATACATGCGCACCGGATCTGTCGTACGGCCGAAGTCGGAATCCACAGTCGTCAACGCGGCTTCGGCCTCGTCTTCGACATCATCGTCGTTGGAGGCAACCGGCGCGTTTTCGCTCATCAGCAAGGTTTCGGCGTCGGGGGCCTGGTCATAGACCGCGATACCCATGTCGCTGAAGGTGCTGATGATGCCGTCAATGGCTTCCGCATCCACCAGGTCATCCGGCAGATGGTCGTTGATTTCGCCGTAGGTCAGGTAGCCGCGGTCCTTGCCCAGCTTGATGAGCTGCTTCAGGCGATTGCGGCGGGCTTCGTATTCCTCGGGCGTGACCGGGCCACGCGCGATCAGATCCTTGGGATCGGCCTTGCCGCGCTTGCCGCGCTTGACCGGCTTGAAATCAGGAACGACTTCGCCGTCCTGATCCATATCATCATCGAAATCCGCGCTGACGTTGGCACTCTTGGCCGGACGGCCAGGGCGGCGGCCGGTGCCGACGGCCTTCGGTGCCGCAGCAGCCTTGGGCTCAGCCGTTTTCTTGGCCGCGGTTTTGGCTGCAGTTTTAGTTGCAGTTTTGGCCGCAGTTTTGGCCGCAGTTTTGGTCGCGCTCTTGGCTGCCGTTTTTGCCGTCTTGGCCGCGCCCGCCGCAGCCACCTTGACCGCAGCCTTGGCCGGCGTCTTGGCGGCGGCGCGCGTTACCTTGCGTGCGCCAGCCGTTGCCGCACTGCCTGTATCCGGCACGTCGATATGCGTCTGTTGGTCTGCCTTCGAACTTTTTGCGGTTTTGGATTGGGTCATAATGGTTTCCGTAGCGAAGTTGCCGCCACAAAACGGGAGGGCTGTCTGATTCTGCTGACAGCCCAAACATTGAACAGGACGAAAAAGAGCGAGAACAACTCGGCATCAAGCGCCGAAAAGCCGGGAGCAGCAAAGCCTCCGGCATCAGGCGGGTTAAGACCCGCAGCATCATCCGACCGCACCACCGAGAAAAGGTTCGGGGCAGACATCGCAAACCCCTGAATCTTAACTTATTTGCGGGAACACTACACTAAGCGTTCCCCAAGCCTCTCAGCCGGCGTGTCAGATCCTGGTATAAATTTTTTGATTCCTCATCGGTCAAGCCGGACGCCACCAAGGCATCCAGTTCAAGCTTCAGCGCATCACGTTCGACATTGCGCAATCCCCCTTCCCACTCCAGTTGCGGGTCGGGCAATTCTTCGCTGCCAAGCACGTCACGCGACAAGTCATGGAGGATGCCAGCCAGTTCGGATTCGGAAGGCACAGCTTCCATCATGGCGCCTATATGCCTTGCGCCCGAATCCTGCAAAAGGGTCACCAGCTCCCTGACCATACGCATATGGGGGCTACTATCCAAAACTTCAAGCTGCTGATCACCCATTTCATCAACCAGGCCTGGGTGACTGACCAGCAAACGCAGCAATTTGCGCGGCAGGCTCGCGACCTGCTGGCCGCCGCTCAAAGGCGGCACACCGCCGCGGCCTTCATTCCAGCGTCCGCTGCCCTTGCGCCCTTTCTGGCCGCCGCCGTCCCGGCCATTGCCGTTCCACTGCCGGCGGCCGGCCGTGCGGCCCCCGTCACGCCCTGCCTGTGACGGATAGGAGGCGGTCTGCTGTTCCGGCGGCCAATACCCCCCTTCGGGGTCCAGGCCGCCCTGAAAGCCGATATCTTCAGGGAGCATGTCATCCGGCGCCACCATCCATGGCGGCGGGCCGTCAGACGGCATAGGCAGGCCAGCGTGGCCCATGCCCTGCCCGGCCCCAGCTGGCCGCTCGGTACCGCCAGTTGCCGCAGCCGGGACTTGGGCAAAAGCCTGGCGGCCAGGGGCCTGAGCTTCGCCGGCGCGAAACATGGCATGCAGTTCTTCAGGCGTCAGCCGCACTTGCCGCGCAAATTCGTTGTGCAGCTGGATTTTCAGCGCGCACTCGGGAATTTCCGCAAACAGCGGCCGCGCTTCATGAATGCACGCGGCACGGCCTTCGACTTCCTCAAGCGCATGGCGCGTAGCCAGTTCGTCCAGCAAGAAACGCGAGAGCGGCTGGGCTTCCGACAACGTGGCGCGAAAGGCTTCCGCGCCAAAAGCGCGCACATAGGAATCCGGGTCGTGCTCTTCCGGCAGGAACAGAAAGCGGATGGAGATATCATCGCGCAGCAGCGCCAGGCAAGTATTGAGCGCCCGCCAGGCGGCACGCCGCCCCGCCTTGTCCCCATCGAAGGAGAAGACCACGTTTTCACTGGCGCGCAATAACTTCTGCACATGCTGCGGCGTTGTCGCCGTGCCCAGCGTCGCCACGGCGTGTTCCACGCCCAGCTGCGCCAGGCCGACCACGTCCATATAACCTTCGACGACCAGCACCTGCCCTGCCGCACGAATGGCCTGGCGCGCTTCCCACAACCCGTAAAGTTCCTGCCCCTTGGAAAACAGCGGCGTTTCCGGAGAGTTCAGGTATTTCGGTTCGCCCTTGCCGATAATGCGGCCGCCGAACCCGATCAGGGCTCCGCGCGCATTGCGGATGGGAAAGGTCACACGCTCGCGAAAGCGGTCGTAACGCCGGGCATCTTCTGCTTCCACGACAAGGCCGACCTCCACCAGAATGGGGTCGTCGTAGCGCTCAAAGACGTTGGCCAGGCCCCGGCGGTCGTCACCCGTCCAGCCCAGGCCGTAACGTTTGGCGATTTCGCCCGTCAAGCCCCGGCCCTGCAGGTAACGGCGCGCCTGCGCCGACTGCCGCAATTGCGACAGATAGTATTCCTGTGCCTTCTCCAGTGCCTGCGTATGCCGCGATACCTCTTCCTTGCGCCTGGCAGCCTCGGCCTGCTGGCGCGGGCTGCGCGGCTCTTCCGGCACGTTCATGCCTGCCGAAGCGGCAAGCGAACGCACGGCTTCCGGAAAACTGGCCCCGGTGTGCTCCATCAGGAAGGTAACCGCGCTGCCATGCGCTCCGCAACCAAAGCAGTGGTAGAACTGTTTGGTGGGGCTGACAGTAAAGGAAGGGGATTTTTCGTTATGGAAGGGGCAGAGACCTAAAAGGTTCGCCCCACCCTTGCGCAGCTGCACATAACGCCCGACGACATCCGTAATATCGACCCGGGCGAGAAGTTCCTGGATGAAAGAATCAGGAATCACTCACTGAACAGATCAGTAGAGGCGCGGAGGCAGTTGTTGGCTGCGGATACGCTTGTAATGACGCTTCACGGCGGCAGCATGCTTGCGCTTGCGCTCAGCGGTGGGCTTTTCGTAGAACTCGCGCGAACGCAGTTCGGTCAGCAGACCCGTCTTTTCGATGGTGCGCTTGAAGCGGCGCAGAGCGGCTTCAAACGGCTCGTTTTCTTTCAGGCGAACAATAGGCATGAATTCTATTACGCAGTTAAAAAATGGATGGAATGAGGTGCATACTGAATCGTCGGATTCTATCACGTTACGCCGCAGAATCAAAACCCGGACTGTTGCCTGAGCGCCAAGCGCCTGCCTTGTAACGGTCCGAACCCGCTTGCGCCCGGCGCCGCTTCGTCCCGTTATACCGCATGCCGGGCGGCGCAACACTGCCAGCGGCCGCTGGCAGCGGCCAGGGCAGCCCACACAAAATGACACAAGTGTGACTTCAAAAACAATCAATCTCTCACAACTCGGCCCTCGTCCAGACAGGCGCCCCGCCATGGGAATGCCTATACTTCAGCCTGTTGTCTTACCTTCCCCCGCGTTTCCGCTCAAGCATGCCCCCTAACAAGCCCCTGACTTTCCTGGACGTCCTGAAATTATCCAAAATCACTGCGCTGCGCCATGGCCTCATGCGCATCAATATGGATATCATCAGTGAAACCTTGAAAACCTACGTCGATACCACTGAGATTTCCGACGATACCGCAAGAAAGCTGGGCCTGGACCCTCAGGACAAGCAAGCGCCCAAGCGCAAGGATGGCAGTCAGCGCCTGGCGGAATATCCTGCCAAGCCGTCTGTGACGCTGACCTCGGACGTCACGACACTGCGCCAGGAATACGGCGCGTCACCCGTGTCCGGCCTGTTCCTGCCCGAGATGGAAGCCCATCCCGTCCCCCAGACCGCGGCGGAAGACATCACCAACGATGAACCCATGCCGCCGGCCGCTCCCGGCGATTGCACCGATAATGCCTCGGCGCATCGCGCCGCCGGTCAAGGCACCGCCGCGGCCCATGGCCGCGACATCAGCTTGCAGGAATGCCTGGTGCTGGCCGAACAGGTCGCCAAAGCCGGAGGCAAGGCAAGCATTACACCCGGCGTCCTGCGTGAAGCCTTGGCGCTATATATAGACACCAGCGCCCTGGGCCTGCATCAGGCCGCGCTGCTGGGCATTACCGCCAACCCTGCCGCACGCAATGATGGCCTGCATTACCTCCCTGAAGGACAGACCGGCGTCGAACTGCCAGTTGCCAAAGAGGTGACAGCACTGCTCGAACAATTCAAGGACGAGCCTCTGCCGCTGCGGCTCCCCGGCCTGGTCACGCCCGCAGGCACGACCAAGGCCAGCGATACCAGCAACAAGCAGGACCGCAGCAACCACCCTGGGCGCAGCAGCGCCGGCGAAGCCCCTCAGGCCAGCGGCGAGCCATCCGCCCAGGCCACCGAGGCCGAAGAAGCCCTCAGCCGCACCGAGCGCGTTCCCGCCGTCCTGAAGCAGGTGGATGAACAACTGCAAGCGTTGGGTGCCGCCGTCATCGGCCAGCCTGCCGCGCTGGCGCGCCTGCGCACGGAATTGCTGGCGCGCGCGCTGAAACTGAACGCCCCGGGCAAACCGCGCCTGCTGGTGTGCGTCGGCCCGGCGGGCACTGGAAAATCCCTGCTGGCGCGCAAACTGGCCGATGCCAGCGAAGGCAAAAGCCTGGTGCTCAATATGGCCAGTTTCCAGAGCCACAATGAAGGCTTCGGCCTGACGGGCTTGCGCGAAGGCTATAGCAATGCAGGCCCGGGCCGGCTCACCGGCTTCGTGCGCCGCCATCCGCGCGCGGTGGTGGTTTTCGATGATGTGGACCGCGCCCACCCCAATGTGCAGAACATCCTGGCCAATCTTCTCAGTGACGGCTATCTCGAAGACGAGTATGGCTTCGGCAATGAGAAAGAACGCTCCCGCGCCGAAAGCCGACGCGTTTCCTTTCAGTCCGCACAGCTGATTTTCACCCTGCGCCCCAGTCCGCAACTGGCCGAAGACAGCAGCCTGTCCACTCTGATACGGGAAAATCCGGCCAGGGCTGCCGGCCTGCTGGCGGAAGATATGCTGGCCCGCCGGGAAAGCGAAGACAGCCAGGACACCAGCAGCGAAAACGGCAAGATCACGTCGTATCTGGCGGGCTATCTTTCCAATGCCACGCTACTGCCATTTGCCGAGCTGACGATCGCTTCCCTGACGGGCATTACCCGCAAAGCCTTGGCTGATTTCGCCGAGCTCTTCAGCAAGCAGGCCATTCCGGTAGAGTTCGAAAACCTCGACCTGACAGCCACCATCATCACCCTGTCTTTTGGCCCGGATATCGCCCCGCTGGAACTCTCAGAGGCGGGCACCCACTGGCTGACGGAAGCCTGCTTCGCCGACACCGCCAGCCACAGCCAACTGCCGGAACGCGTCAAGGTCAGCGTGAGCCAGGCCGCCCTTGACTGGTTCGCCGGCCGCGACCTGGATGCCCTGCACCGCAGCCTATTCCGGCGCCGTGAAGTCCTGCGCTATGAACTCCGTCCGCAGCACCAGGAGGGCGAACTGCAACTGGTGATAGATTCCGTGCGCCTGGAACGGATACAGGGCCGCAAGGATTACGGCGCCGATGACGGCTTTGCCGTCGAAATGCCTGACTTGCGCTTCAGCGACATCAAAGGCCACACCCGGGCCAAAGAAAGGCTGCAACAGATCATCCAGCTGCTGGCCGTCCGCGCCGATGAAGCTGCCAGCGCGGATGCCGCCCAAGCGCCGCCCCCGAAAGGGATGTTGCTGTACGGCCGCCCCGGCACTGGCAAGACCATGCTGGCCAAAGCGCTGGCGGCAGAGGCCGGCGTGCCCTTTATTTCCGTGGCCGGGCCGCAGCTTTTCAATCCAGGGCTGACCCGCTCCATTTTCCGCCGCGCCAGACGCTATGCCCCCAGCATCGTTTTCATCGACGAAATCGACGCGCTGGGCATACGCGGCATGCGCGGCATAGAACCGGCGATCAACCAATTGCTGGCGGAAATCGACGGCTTCGGCTCGCACACTGAGTATCCGGTGTTCATTGTGGCCGCCACCAACTTCCTGGCCAATGTCGATCCGGCGCTGCTGCGCTCCGGGCGCCTGGACCTGCTGATGGAAGTCCCGCTGCTGGATCGCGAAGCCCGCCGCCATTTCATCGACACCCGCCTGTGCGCCCTGCCCCGCTCGCAGCCGCCAGCCAGCGACGCCTGGAATCTGGACGCGCTCGTGGCCATGACAGCCGGCATGAGCGGCGCCGACTTCGAAAAAGTCCACCGCGAGCTGCTGCTGGCCCTGCGGCAAAACCGGCAGGAGCATGTCAGCTATGAGCAGCTGCTGGAACAGATCAACACAGTGAAATACGGCGAACGCAGTCGCCGCAAGCCCTTGCAGGAATACCTCTCGGCCGTGGCCCACCACGAAGCCGGGCACGCGGTGCTGGCGGCCTTGCTGCGCCCGGAACACCCACTGGAACAAGTCACCATTGCAGGCCGTGGCGATGCGCATGGTTTTGTCGCGCTATCGCGTGACGATGAACATAGCATCCGCCCGATGAACCGCCGCGAAGCCATGGACGACCTGTGCATCAAGCTGGCCGGCCGGGTAGCGCAATTGCGGCAATTCCCGGCATCGGAACCTGCCGGCGGCAGCGATAACGGCGCTGCCAGCGACCTGGCCAAAGCCAGTGAGCTGGCGTGGCTGGCGATTACCCAATGGGGGCTGGATGATAGTTTCGGCTGGCTCTCGCTGGCCCCCTTCGAGCCCCCCTTGCCCCCCGCCTGGATGGAGCGCGCGCAAACGCGTGTGGACATCTGGCTGCAAGAGGCGCGGGAGCGCACAGAGATGCTGGTGGAAAACCACTGGCACAGCATCAAACAGCTGGCGGAACAATTACTGCAAGAAGAGACCCTGGACGGCCATGCCGTGCTGGCGATCATAGGCGCGCAAGCAAGCGGCGCGGCATCAAAACAGGATTAGCCCGCCATTCCTCTCCGGCAGCCTGGCAAGCGACAAACCATACCGCTCAGGCTACCATTCCGTTACCTACATAAGGAGAACCCAACTCATGACGTCCAAAACCGAAGAACTGCAAAAGCTGTACCAAGAAGTTCTGGATTACAAATCGGATATCGACGACGACGGCGACGTGCGTTTCCGCCACCCGGAAATGGGCGTGTTCTACCTCTCCATCGATGCAGACAACGACCCCGAATTCCTGCGCCTGGTGTTTCCCAACTTTGCCGATGACGAACGCACCGGCCTGTCGCGCGAGCAGCTGCTGGAGCTGGCCAATGAGGTCAACATCCGCAACAAGGCCTCCAAGCTGACTGTCAGCTACATGAATAGCGACAACACCTGGAACGTCAGCGCGCAGATCGAATCTTTCATCGCTGCGGCCGACCAGTTTCCTGACCCGGAAATGCTGCGCGCCACGATGAACCGCAATATTTCGGCTATCCGCGCCAGCCTGTCCACCTTCCATCAGGCCGTCGAAGAAGCCAAGAACACCGACTCCGACGACGGTGAAAACGGCGACGCGATCTAATCGCCAAGCATTTGCCAAACAAAATGGCCGCCAGACATCGGCTGGCGGCCATCTGCCTGATGCA
>NZ_JBQEKA010000075.1:0-15517 GCF_052103615.1 Kerstersia sp.
CGTCGGGCTCATAACCCGAAGGTCGTAGGTTCAAATCCTGCCCCCGCAACCAAATACAGAAAGGCCCTGATGTGCAAACATCAGGGCCTTTCCATTTTCAAAAACCGTAAGCCGAAACGGCCCGAAACGGCCGCGACGGTTCTTAGCCGTCACCCAGCCAACGCAGGCAAGACGTACAGCCGCCATGGTGCGGCAATTCTGTCTCCAGTTCTTTCCGCACCCTCTTCGCACGCACGGGGAACCCCCGAGGAGCTACGTCTGCAAGGGTGTGCGCGAACAGTTCGTGCACAAGAAACAAACAAGGCCGCCAGCGAAAGCTAAGCGGCCTTGTTTATTTTCAGCGCTCCCTTCATCCCAAACGTGCCACCCGCCATCCACGGCAGGGAGACTTTTGCCCAGGAAACCAGCCAGCAAGCGTCAGGCGTGATTGGCACCTTCCTCACGGCCGAGTAAGCGCAACCAGCATGGCAAGGTGGCGCGCAATAACAGCGACAAACGTTAAAGATTGGGAATTTACCTGATGACTTGCGCCCGAGGCTGGCAAACAAGGCACCGCCAGGCATGCTGGATGCAGTGGCGGGATACAAGGGCCGCCTAGCACTTACCGCAGCCAGAGGCACAGCCTCGGTACTCTCTTAACGCAAGCGCCGAGCAGGACCGCAGCGACTGCCCCTGTATTCGCAGGTATCAGTTGAATAGATTCGACTGGGTCAACTGGATTGCTATCAGAATATTAATGATTGAGGGATGTCCTTCATGCAGCATACAGTTTCTTCGCGGGCTTGGAAAATCTGTTATTCAATTTTTGGGTGACCGGCTTTTCAATGATGTAATACGTCAGCACACCAACAAGCGTAGCAGCAACAACCCCTGCCAGGCAGAACAACAGATAGTTCGCCACGGACTGATATGCAGCCATACGGCGCCATACTTGCCCCACAATCGACAGCGTGATTGCATGCGACAGATAAATTGAATATGAGGCATTTCCAACCACAACAAACCAGGACCACTGCGGCAGCTTCCCAGAAGCCTCCAGCACAAGCGCTCCGATGACAATCAGCATGGAAGCAGGCCCATAGATAATGGCGCGCGGCAGATCCGGAAAGCGTTCAGGCACGAAGATCAAAAACAAAAATCCTGCAGCCAGCAGAAACAAACCCAGCCCGGCAGAAGCAGGGATTTTATTCTTCACATACATCGCACCAATAGCAACACCCAGTAAAAACTCAAGAATAATGCTATTGGAATAAAAGACAAGAATGGGGTCTGTTGCCGCGGAAAGGCCGGAAACCACACTTCCATACGCCACCAGGATGCCCATGACTGCAGCGAGGGCAACAATCCGAAACCGCTCTGGAAGGTTCAGCAGCAATCCAAACAGAAAATAAAAAAACATCTCCGCATTCAAGGTCCAGCCAGGAAATAGCACAGGGTTAATCTGATTATCCGACCCTGGCATCAGCGATGGAATAAACAGATAGGATGAAACCACATGCCAGAAGTCATACCGGGTGGATTGCAGCAAGTGCGGGGCGACCAGCATCACCGCCACGACAATGGATGTTAGCAACCAATAAAGCGGCACAATACGAACAATACGCCGCTGATAGAAATAGAGCGTTGTCATCTGGCGGCCTGCCGTGGTGATCCACATGACGAAACCGCTGATCACAAAAAATATATCCACACCGCCAGAAAGCCAGCCCGGCCAATAAGATGCATAGCCCATTCGTTCCATCTGCGGCAATAGATGAAAAACAATGATCATCAAGGCCGCAATACCGCGCAAATATTGAATTGACTGAAGCATCTTGTCGTCGTGTCTTGATTATATATTCTTGCAATAGAAGCTGTGCATAAGCAAATCTCCTGGAGAAGCATGGCATTTCCATCAACGGCATCAATGCTGAAGCAGCATACACACCATTTTGAAGATGAAATTTAGGCAAGAAATAAGCCATACAAATAGTATGGCCATCCATACTTTCTATGCCCCCGCCACAGCCTCAAAGCCGCAATATTCCACAGAAGGCAGAGATGAATTGCCCAACACCAGGAATATCGGAAGAAACTTAAGCATTCTGACACAATTCATGCAAGCATGCTGCCTGCTGGCCCGCACCGCAGACAGCCGCACCGCCGTCGAGAGCGTCAGAATCGCGCTCACACCGAGTGAACCACAAAGTGAACGTGCCAAGAGGGCTGACCACTCAAATCCAAGCCACAGATAGGCGGCGACACCGATATAGGGAACTTCGCTTCCCCCGCCCCTAAACACCGCCTCTGCGGCTAGCGCTTTCCCTCGTGGGTTTCATTGCGCCCAGGAAGCGGCTTTCAGGCTGCAACTGGCGCATATCGTCTGGATTACCAACGGCCCGCCCGCCAGCGCCAAACCTTGATCCTGCGCCAATTGCCGCAAGCGTTCGCGCCATTCGGGTTCATCCAGTACGACGGTGCCGCCGCACTCCGTGCACATGAGTCTGTCCTTGCTGCGGTCGATATGCTGTTGCACCAGGCGGTGCAGGGTTTTGGCGCCATTGCGGCTGGGACGATATTCACGCCGCAGGATGCCGTGTTCCTCGAATTCACGCAGGATGCGGTAAACGCTGGCCAAGCCGGTGCGGATGTTGCGCAGGAGCAGCTGGCGCAAGACGTCTTCCGCTGACAGCGGCTCGGCTGCGGCCATTTCCATGACTTGCAATATGGCAATCCGCGCCATGGTGGGGCGCAGACGCAAGTCGCGCAGCCGGGCCAGGGCGGGCGCTTCCTGTAAATCCGCTTCGCGCTCTTTCGGCCCGGCGATAGCCGGCGGCGTGCTTGCGCCGGCCGTTAACTCTTCCCTATACATGCGCGCAGGCCCGCCTAGAACGCCGCAACAATGAGATTGCGGGCAACGTCCCGGGCTTCTTCCGCCGTGGCAACAACTTCCTGGCGGATACCAAATGCTTTTTGCGCGCCAGCCGCAAAGGCGCGGACGTTTTCACGCTGCTGCGCATCCGGCTCTATGCTGATTAAGGCGCGGCATACACGCCCCAGCGCGTCCTTGTTGTGTTTGAGCCAGAGCGCTCTGGTCTTGCGGTCTTCATGCGCTTCGTCATAGTGGATCTGTTCGTGCACGACAACAAACGGCAGCCCGCATGCCACCAAGGCATCCATTTCTGTTTGCCATTGCGCCGCGTAACCCGGCGTTGCCGCCGCGCTGCGGAAGACGACGTATGGGAAGGCCTGTACGTCATGAAGGATAAAGGAATGGGAATCGAACGCCATGGCCAGATTTTCCTGGTAACGGATTGCCACGCACCGCGTCTCGCGAGCGTTGCGGAAACCCGGGCGCCGCAGCAGCGGCTGTTCAGGCACATAGGCTGCCTGGCCGTCTCTGCGGATGCCCGGACGAAATCAGCCGAGACCTTGATTGCCCATCAGGCTGCAATCGCTGCAACGTAAATAAGAAAGAAACGCAATCAAGTTGGCTGACATCCAGACTTTAGGCCTGCCCCTGCATGCGGAAAAGTGACATATTTTCAATTCATGATTGCGCGAAACACACTGATCAGGGCAACGGCGAGCGAGCTTGCCAGGCCGTCATGGTGTCGTCGCCTGTGCACAATGCGCGTATCGTCCGGCGCAGCCACTGGTGCCCCGGGTCGTTCTGGAAGCGCGGATGCCAGGCCTGGGTAATGGGTACGGTTGCCAGCGAGATGGGCAAGTCGAACAAGCGTATCTTCAGCCCCGCCGCCAGCGCGCCGTGCGCCAGATGGCCGGGCAAGGGCAGCAACAGGTCTGAGTCACGCAATGCGAAAACGGCGGAATATGGGGTAGGCACAACCAGCGCAACATGCCGGCTCAATCCCAATGAGGCCAGCGCGCTGTCTATCGGCCCTGTCGATTTGCCCCGGCGCGACACGCTGATATGCCCCCAGCGCGTCAGGCGCTCCGGGGTGATTTCATCATCGAAGACAGGATGCCCGGCGCGCGCCACGCCTATGACCGATGTGGTGAATAGCGACTGTTCGCAGATTTCCGGGCCCAGCTTGCGCGCCGCGCTGATGAAGAGATCTATACGCCCGCTGCGCAGCGCCTCGTCATCCACATCGTCTTCTTCCGGCGCGAAACGCAGCATGGCACGCGGCATCTCGCGCGCCATCACTTCCAGCAAACGCCCGGCATGGGCGCCCACAAAAATGTCGTTGGCGCGGACGCTGAAACGGCGCTCCAGGGTTTTCAAGTCCACGCCTGTCGCAGGCTGAAAGACCAGCCCGGCCTGTTCCACAGCCAGCCTGACCTGCTCACGCAAGGCCAAGGCGCGCGGTGTCGGCACCAGGCGGCGGCCCGCCTGAACAAAGATGGGATCGCCCAGGGTTTCGCGGATGCGGCCCAGGGTGCGGCTCATGGCCGGCGCGCTCAGGTTCATGCGGCGCGCAGCACCGATGACACTGCCTTCCTCCAGCAGAATGTCCAGGGCCACCAGCAGGTTCAGGTCGGGATGCTCCATTGCCTTTCTCTCTCGGTCATGAGCGGGCAGCAGCTTTGCCTGCCCCGGTTTCATTGCATTTCACGCAATCGTACCGGCACATGGCTTGCGCGTGAAGAACAAGCGCAGCATTGCGGCTGGCGCACTTCTGACATGCAGAATCCGGCATTTACCGCCACGCCCCAAAACAACAGAATAGTTTTCATCTGCGTTTGTGCAGTCTGACTGCCCGCCGCTGGCAAGCGCATCGCCCTATGCCTGTCGTGTCCATTTTCTGGAATCTGGAGATTCTGATGTCCTCTTATTGTTCCGGCGTCATCCGCCGCATTCGCCTCGCCGTGCTGTTGGCGGCATGGCTGCCCGCTGCTCCGGCGCTGGCAGCTGACTGCGGCGCCGGCCGCGCCTGGCCTGTCGTCGAACAATACATGGCGGCCTGGAATCATCAGGATATTCAGGCTGCTGCTGACACCTTGTCAGAACAAGTCAGTTATTTCAGTACCAGCGCCGCCGCAGCCCGTCAGGGCAGCCAGGCAGTGCTGGATGTCGTCAAGGGTCTGACAGGGCTGATTCCGGACCTGCGCTGGCAAGTGATAGGCCACCCCGCTGAAGCCTGCGGCAGGCTGGCGTTTGAATGGGAGTTCAGTGGCAATGCGCAATTTCCTGCCCGGGATGGGCAAGCTGCTGTGTCTCGCCCGGTCAAACTGCGCGGCGCCAGTTTCGTCCAGGTCGAAAACGGCCGCATCACGCATCTTGCCGACTATTACAACGCCCTCACCATGCGTGAACAGCTGGCCCATTAAGACGCTTTTTCCCTCCCTATCGCTATTGCTCATGACAGCCTCTTTGATCCTGCCTCCTGGCCGCCGCCCGCTGCGGCCCACCATGCTGCTGCTGACGCTGACAGCCACCTGCTGCGCTACCGGCGCCAGCGCTCAAGACAGTCTCACCGCCGCAGCGCCCGCTGCCGCTGACGCTGCCTCCGCTGCGGCAACCCTGGCTCCGATTGTCATCACAGGCGCCGCTGACGCCGCTGATGCCACCGAAGGCAGCGGCGCCTATACCGTCCGCCAGACCTCGGCGGCGGCCCGTCTGCCGCTGTCATTACGCGAAACACCGCAATCCGTCACGGTGATGACCCGGCAGCGGCTCGACGACCAGCAACTGAGTTCCGTGCAGCAAGCCCTGGAACAAACCATAGGGATTTCTTCGCAGACGCTGGATAGCGAGCGGGTCAGTTTTCATGCGCGCGGTTTTGCCATCGACAGCTTTCAATACGATGGCATTCCCACCGAATTCCTCGATGGCGCCAGCTTTCTGGATACCGCCTTCTATGACCGCATTGAAGTGGTGCGCGGCGCCACCGGCCTGCTGACCGGCGCGGGCAATCCCTCCGCCTCCGTCAATCTGGTGCGCAAACGTCCTGGCCGCGCCTTTGCCGCCACGCTGTCTGCCAGCGCCGGCTCCTGGGACAATTACCGGGGCCTGGCCGATCTGTCCGCTCCGCTGGCAGACGAAGGACGTGTCCGCATGCGTGTGGTCGGCGTCTATCAGGACCGCCATTCTTTCATCGACCTTTACCAACAAAAAAAACAGGCTTTCTACGGCATCATCGAAGCCGATATCACGGATGCCACGCTGCTCAGCGCGGGGTATGACTATCAGAACATCAAACCCACAGGCACTACCTGGGGAGGTGTCCCGCGCTGGTATCACGACGGCACACAGACAGATTGGCGCCGCTCGAAAACACTGGCAGCGCAATGGAGCCACTGGGATAACCGCATCAGCACGGCATTTGCCAAACTGGAGCACACGTTCGGCAACGACTGGAATGCGCAGCTGTCCTTCAATCAGCAACGCAACAACGCCCATGCCCAATTGTTTTCCGGCCTGGGCTACCCTGACCGCGCAAGCGGCGCCGGCCTGCTGCCTGTTGCTCTGGCCAGCGATGCGCACACCCGCCAGAACAGCCTGGACGCCATGCTTTCCGGCCCCTTTGAACTGCTGGGGCGCCGCCATGAGCTGACACTGGGCATGCTGCACTCCCGCCGTCATGGCGATGACAACAGCACGGGCTTTGTCTTCCCTGCTACGCCTATCGGCAACTACAACGATTGGAGCGGCAACTACCCGCAGCCGGATTTCAGCGCGCAAGCCCGCACTCAGACGCAAACCGTCACCCGCCAGCGGGGGATTTACGGCGTGGCGCGGTTTTCTCTCGGCGCACGGCTCAAGCTGATTGCCGGCGGCCGTCTCAACCGCTACGAAATCAACCAGCAGACCGGCCGCCAACACTTTCACAATAAAGAAACCGGCAAGTTCACGCCGTATGCCGGCCTGGTCTTCGATCTCAGTGAGCAGCATTCTGCCTACGCCAGCTACACCACTATTTTCAATCCGCAAACCAGCCGCGACCGCGATAACCGGGTGCTGTCGCCCACCCGAGGCAAGAATGCGGAAATCGGCCTGAAAAGCGAATATCTGGATGGCCGCCTGAATACGGCGCTGGCACTGTTCGATATCCGTATGGATAACGTGGCGCAAATAGATGCCGGACAAATGCTGCCCGACGGCACCCAGGCCTATTACGCCGCCAGCGGCACCAAATCGCGCGGCTTCGATGCGGAAATCCAGGGTGAACCGCTGCGCGGCTGGAATCTCTATGCCGGTATTTCGCATTTCACGGCATCGGCTGCGACAGGCGCCAGGCTCAGCCCCCAGCTGCCGCGCACGACCGCCAGGCTGTTCACGACCTGGCAATTGCCGGGCAGCTGGCAGCCGCTGACGCTGGGCGCCGGCCTGAACTGGCAAAGCCGTTTTTATCAAACAGCCACCAGCCCCGCCGGGCTGGTCACGACCGGACAGGCATCCTATGTGCTGGCCTCGGTCATGGCGCGCTATGCCATTAGCCCCCAGCTTGAAGCCACGCTCAACGTCAACAATCTGTTCGATAAAAAATATGCGGTCATGAGCGGCTTCTATAACCAGGTGCTCTACGGCGAACCCCGCAACGCCATGCTGACCTTGAGCTACCGCCCCTGACAATCCTTGTCGCCGCCTGCCGCCCAAGCGCCACGCCGGCGGGCGCGCGCGGCGGCCATGCTGGCAATATGGCGAAAGGAATACCCGGGCCGCCGCAGGCGCGCAGCCCCCGCCGCGTGCCCCCTGCACCAGAAACACCTAAAGCGCTGACAAATCAGCGACAATAAGACCGTTTCATTGCGCCATCCTTTCCCCCTATTCAGAAAGCCCAACGACCCGTGACCAGCACGCATACGCTCGATTACCTGTTCCACGAATACTGGCCGCACATTATTTTTGTGGTCTCGCTGATCATCAGCCTGGCGGCAGCTGTGCATATCGCCATGAATAAGCGCGATGCGCGCGCGGCCATAGGCTGGGTCGGCGTCGTCATGCTTTCCCCGATTCTCGGCACCTTGCTGTATGTCATCGCCGGTATCAACCGGGTCAGGGAAAAACGGGTCTCGCAGCAGCGCAGCGAAACCCATCTGGATGCCTATCCCGATATGCGGCCCAGCGACGTCGATCTGCTCCATACCTTCGGCGCAGCGCTGGCAGGCCAGAAAACCCTGGGGGACCGCGTCAGCGAATTTCCGCTGCTCGATGGCAATCTGGTGCAGATTCTGGCGGGCGGCGACAATACCTATCCCGCCATGCTGGACGCCATCCGCAATGCCAAGACCTGCATTGCGATGCAAAGCTATATCTTCGACCACGACCACATCGGCATGGAAATTGCCCAGGCGCTGGTGGAAGCGCACCAGCGCGGCGTGCAGGTACGCGTCCTGGTCGATGCCGTCGGGGAAAAATATTCCCATCCGCCCATCAGCCGCGTCTTCGCCCAGCACAAGGTGCCGCACGCCCGATTCATGAGCACAGGCCTGGGTTTCCGTCTGGCTTACGCCAATATGCGCAGCCACAGGAAAATTCTCGTGATCGACGGCTGCCTGGGTTTTACCGGCGGCATGAATATCCGTGAAGCTTTCACGCATCAGTATGGCGGTGAAAACATGGCGCTGGATACACACTTCCGCCTGGAAGGCCCTATCGTTTCGCAGTTGATGTACGGCTTCGCCCACGACTGGGAATTCACCACTGGCGAGTCGCTTTACGACACCGAGTGCGACTGGTTCCCCGTCATTCCCACGCCCGGCTATGTGCCGGCGCGCTGCGTCCCCTCCGGGCCTGACCAGGCCTTGGGCAGCAATCACAGCATGATTATGGGCGCGCTGGCTGCCGCCCAGCATCATGTGATGATACAAACCCCCTACTTCCTGCCGGACCCGGCCCTGATTGGCGCCCTGGCCACCACGGCGCGGCGCGGGGTGGCCGTGGATATCGTCATTCCTGGCCAGAACAATCTGCGCCTGGTCGATTTCGCCATGAAGGCGCAGATTGATCTTGTCATCGCCAACGGCTGCCGCGTCTGGCGCTCCAATGGCGGCTTTGACCATTCCAAGCTGATTACGCTGGACGATACCTATTCTTATGTGGGTTCATCGAATATGGACCCGCGCAGCCTGCGCCTGAATTTTGAAATGGATGTGGAGATCTACGACCGCAATACGGCTGACTGGATCAAACAGCGCATTCAGTCGCAGATCGAGTCCGCCACGCTGGTCACGCTGGAGCACCTCAACAGCCAGCCCTTTCTCAATCGCCTGCGCAATAAGATCATCTGGCTGGCGTCACCGTATTTGTAGCCGCCGCCAGAGGTGGCCGCCACGGCAAGCGTGGCTGGCCCCTTGCAGCAATGTTCAGCGCGCTGCGATCGGCATCTGCCAGCCCGCGCCGAATGCGCGGCCACGCAGCTTGATGATGGGCGGCGCCTGACGCCGCTTGAACTCTGAACGCGCCACCAATTGCTGCACCCTGGCCACCGTTTCCGGCCCGCCAGCTTCCTGCATCAACTGTTCCACAAAGGCCGCCGCTACCGCGGCTTCTTCGGGCCGCAAAGCCGCGCCCTCGATATGCCACTTGAGAATTTCATCGAGCACCGGATAGGGCGGCAATGAATCGCTATCACGCTGCCCCTCTGCCAGCTCGGCGGAAGGCTCCTTGACGATGATGGCTTCCGGAATGACTTCCGCCCCATGAATCCGGTTGAATTCCCTGGCCAGCTCGAACACTTCGGTTTTATACAAATCGCCAATCAGGTTCAGGCCGCCGTTGGTATCGCCATACAGGGTGCAATAGCCCACCGCCACTTCCGATTTATTGCCTGTCGTCAGCAACATCGGGCCATTGCGGTTCGAGAATGCCATCAGGATGGTGCCGCGCACGCGCGACTGCAGATTCTCCAGCGCCAAACCGGAAAGATCACAGTCAAACGCCGCCGCAAAGCCCGTGCCATAAGCATCCACCAGCGGCGCGATTGGAAACTCATGCAAGGCAATACCCAGGTTGCGGCACAAGATAGCGGAATCCGACACGCTGCCCGCGGTAGAAACCCGCGACGGCATGGTCACCGCATGCACATTTTCCGCGCCCAGCGCATCGCGCGCCAAGGCCAGCGTCAAGGCGCTATCTATCCCCCCTGAACTGCCGACCACGACACTGCGTCCGCCGATCTTGCGCAGATAGCTGCGCAAGCCCAGCAGAATCTGCTGGTAATAAAAGCGGCTGTCATTCAGCGCCGGGGCAGCCGCGGCTGCCGTCAGGGCGGCGCCCGCCTGCCCGAAGCCGCGCGCGGGATCGAATTCCAGGCTTTGCTGGGCGGTTTCGAAACCAGGCAAACGCGCCACCACGCCCAAGGCCGGGTCCACCGCCAGCGATGCGCCGTCGAAGACCAGGCTGTCATTGCCCCCCACCTGATTCACGAACACCAGCGGCAATTTCAGGCGGCGGCTCACCGACGCGAACAAGGCATCGCGCTGGGCCTGCTTGCCCACACTGGAGGGGCTGGCGTTGATACTCACCATCAATTGCGCGCCCGCCTGCGCCAAGTCCGCCGCAGGATCCTGCGCGTACAAGCCGGCGGCATCGTGCCAGACATCTTCGCAAATCAGAAACCCGACCCGCACTCCCGCCAGCTCGATCACGGCGGGATGCCTGGGCCCGGGCTCAAAATGGCGCTGTTCATTGAAGACGTCGTAGTCCGGCAGCAATTGCTTGTGATAGCGCAGGATTTCCTGCCCGCCCTGGAGCACCACCAGACTATTGAACCAGGCTTTGCCTGCGCCATCATTGGGCGTGGCCATGCCAAACGCCAGCGCGGCGCCGGTCTGCTCCGACAGGGAAATCAGTTGTTCCAGCGCCCGTGCCTGCCCGGCCCGGAACGCGGGCAGATCCAGCTTGTCCGCAGGGTAATACCCGGACAGCGAGAGTTCGGAAAAAACAATGAGATCGGCTGGCCCGGCCGCCGCAACGGCCTGCGCCATAAGCTGGGCATTGCCGTCGAAATCGCCGACCGTATAGTCGAGCTGGACCAGGGAAAGACGTAGCGTCATCAGGACCACCTGTGATGGCGCCCCCGGCGTGACTCGAACACGCAACCCCTCGCTTAGAAGGCGAGTGCTCTATCCGGTTGAGCTACGGGGACGGTATAAGGGGCGTATTCTAACGCGAGCCGCGCAGCCGTGCTTGCCCTTGCGCCCGCCCGCGCCGGCACACCTGGCCGCCGTCCTTTTTTTCTCACATCTTTCAGGCACTTGCTATCGACACCCGTGGCCAAATCGGATTCAATTCCGATATGCCTGACGCCGGCAAGCGCATTAATCGCACATTAATCGCACATTAATCGCGCATTCTGCCTTGCCTGTTTTCTTGACCACCTGTTCCTTTCATGGCCACTCCCCTGCTCTCCTTCCTCCCTACACGCTGCAAGACTGCGCATGCCCTGCGCCTGCTCGCCTGTCTGCTTGGGCTGGGCCTGAGCGCAGGCGCCCAGGCGGGCCTGACCTTCTCCCTGGACCGGCCGCAAGCCGTTGGCGGTGAATCCATCCAGGTGCAAGGCCTGTTTTTCAATGACCAGAAAAACAAGGCCTCCTGGGTAGCCCCCGAACTAATCGTGCTGCAGTGGCGCTCTCCCCAGGGGGAGATCCTGCGCACCACAGCCAAACTCGAAAGCCGTCCGGGCACGATCAGCCTGCCAGTAGGCGGCTATGCGCGGGTATTCTGGGAAACCGAAGTTCCGGACACGCTGACAGGGCTGCAAGCCATTTCCATTGAGGGCTATCCCGCCCTGCTGGCACTGGATACCGATCCGGTGGAAGAGAGCCGGGTAGCCGCCACACCGGCCAATGTCCCGCTGCAAGAAGTGCCGGTCGTGCAAACCGGCAACCTGGCTGCCGCCACGCCCGGCGGCATCTCCGTCGAACGCGGCCCGGCGCCCCTGGAAAGCGCCGCCATCCATACGTCCGCCCAACCCGTGCCCAGCGCGTCGGAACGTTTTCTCAGTGCTTTCTCTGCCTACGAACCCATTTATTTCGCCTTCGGCGGACGCGGCGGTTTCCATTCCCGCTTCCAGCTCAGCTTCCGCTATCGTCTCTTCAATCCGCGCAGTGAACCCAATCTGCTGCTGGACAACCTCTTTCTGGGCTATACCCAGACAGCGCTCTGGGATCTTTCCGGGGAATCCAAGCCGTTCATAGACACGACTTACAACCCCAGCCTGTTCTGGCGCGCTGAACGCCTGACGCAATCCGAAGATGCCCGCTGGGGACTGGGGCTGGCCACCGGCGTGGAACACGCTTCCAATGGCCGCGACGGGCCTGAATCCCGTTCGCTCAACGATTTCTATATCCAGCCCATCGCCCATCTGCGTTTCGGCAGCAACGTCCTGACCTTCCAGCCGCGCATCAAACAATACTTTGGCGTGGAAGAGGAAAACCCGGATTTCCGCCGCTATGCCGGCCGGGTCGATTGGCGTCTGCGCTGGGCGCAGGATAATGGCGTGGTCATGCATCTGCTTTACCGCCAGGGCGCGCACAGCCGCCGCTCCACCCAGGTCGATGCTTCCTGGCCGCTCAAGCGGATCTGGCCGGACATGAACGGCTATCTGTTCCTGCAATACTTCAATGGCTACGGCGAAACCCTGCTGGGCTACAACGAACGCCAATCCTCACAGATCCGGCTGGGCATTTCCATCGTGCCGTGATGGGGCCCGATGGGGCCTGTTGGGGCCTATTGCGGCCTGAAATGCCGTGATATGTCCTGGACTGCCCTGAATCCGGCCCGCGCTCATTTGCCCTGCCCGCCGGCGCACCATGCAAAAAGCCAGACCGGCACCTTCATGCCGGTCTGGCTTTTAACTTGATACCTGCCAGGCTGCCAGACTGTCCGGCAGCCTCCGGGGCATGGAAACGGCGGCGCATATTTGGCGCCACTCGCCTTGCCCGCAGGCTAGCAGCCGCCGGTTTGTCCGGCGGCGCCCGCGGCCAATTGAGCCTTAGCCCAGCAGCAGTGCGTCGTCATCCACAGATTCGCCGCGCACACGCTCGAACATGGAAAGCAGATCGCGCACATCCATGCCGCGGCGCTCCTCACCGGACACATCCAGTACCACCTTGCCCTGATGCAGCATGACGGTGCGGTCACCCACATCCAGCGCCTGGCGCATGCTGTGCGTCACCATCATGGTCGTCAGGCCATAGTCGGCAACGATGCGCACCGTCAGTTTCAGCACGAAATCCGCGGTGCGCGGATCCAGGGCAGCCGTATGCTCGTCCAGCAGCAGAATACGCGACGGCTGCAATGCCGCCATCAGCAGGCTGACGGCTTGGCGCTGCCCGCCCGATAACAGGCCAATACGGTCGGTCAGGCGGTTTTCCAGGCCCAGCCCCAAGGTGGCCAGACGTTCGCGATACAGTTCGCGCCCGCTGTTGTCCACGGCGCGGGAGAAACCCCGGCCGCGTCCGCGGCGGTGCGCCAGCGCCATGTTCTCTTCGATGGTCAGGTCTTCGCAAGTGCCCGCCAAGGGGTCCTGGAAGACACGCGCCACCTGGGTGGCGCGTGTCCAGACCGGCATGCGCGTGACATCCTGCTCCCCGATGTGGATGCTGCCTTCATCCACGGCCAGCTCGCCCGACACCGTATTGAGAAAAGTCGATTTTCCCGCCCCGTTGGAGCCGATGACCGTCACGAATTGCCCGGCTGGAATATCCAGGCTCAGCCCTTGCAGGGCTTTGGTCTCTATCGGCGTGCCCGGATTGAAGGTCAGCCGCAGGTCTTTTACTGTCAACATATCAGCGTGCTCCCTTGCCCGAACGCCGCTTTCTCAGGCGCGGCAATACCAGGGCGACCGTAACCAGCACTGCGGTAACCAGGTTCAGATCCTGAGCCTGCAGGCCGATGAAATCACTATTGAGCGCCAGGGCGATGAACAAGCGGTAAACCAGCGCTCCCAGGATGACGGCCAATGTGGCCAGCACCAATTTGCGCGAGGGCAGCAGGCTTTCGCCCACAATCACCGCCGCCAGGCCGATCACGATCACGCCCACGCCCATCGAAATATCCGCGCCGCCCTGGGTTTGCGCAAACAAAGCGCCAGCCAGGCCAACCAGTGCGTTCGATAATGCCATGCCGCCGATAATCATGGCGCCCGTGCGTATGCCTTGGGCCCGTGCCATTCTGGGGTTGGAACCCGTGGCGCGCATCGCCATGCCGGAGTGCGTGCTGAAATAGGCATCCAGCGCGAACTTCGCCACCATGACCACCAGCACCAGCAGCAACGGGCGCATCAGGTAATCCGCGATGGCGTCCGTTTGCAGGATGGAGAAGACGGTGGGCTCCATAATCAGCGGCACATTCGGCCGCCCCATGATGCGCAGATTGACCGAATAGAGGGCGATCATCATCAGGATACTGGCCAGCAGATCCATGATTTTCAGACGCACATTCAGCCAGCCCGTCATCATGCCCGCCAGCGCCCCAGCGGCGGCGGCAGCCAGGGTTGCGACAAAAGGATCATGGCCCGCGCTGATCAGCGTCGCAGCCACTGCGCCGCCCAGCGGAAAGCTGCCATCCACCGTCAAATCGGGGAAGCGCAACACACGGAATGAAATAAAGACACCCAGCGCGACCAGGCCGAAAATCAGACCCAGTTCCAGGGCACCCATCAAGGAAAAGAGAGACATGATGCGTCGCGAGAGAATATGCCGGTACTACTGATCCGCGGCGCCGCGCATATGCGCGGCGCCGGCGCGTTCATTTCTCCGGCGAGCCGGCCGCAGCCGGTACTAAGTCAGCAAGTGCTTACTGCACTACCTGATCCGCCTTCTGGATGAAGGCTTCCGACAGGGACGTGCCCTGCTTCGCGGCCGCAGCCGGATTCACATACAGCATCAAATCCTGCGGCACCGCCGAAGCGATGGAACCCGGCGCCTCGCCATTGAGGATGCGCACCACGACTTCACCGGTCTGCTCGCCCAGCTTGCGGTAGTTCACTCCCAGGGCAGCAATGGCGCCACGGGCGACACTATCGGTATCCGAAGCCACCAGCGGAATCTTGGCGTCGTTGGCGACCTTCACCAGGGCTTCGAACGCGGACACGACGTTGTTATCCGTATTGGTATAGAACACATCGACCTTGCCGATCAGGCTGCGTCCGGCGCCGCCGACGTCCACCGTGCGCGGGGCGGCCGCTTCGACCAGCGTCATGCCGCGCTGGCCCAGCAGCTCGCGCAGTTCCTGCACCACCACGACAGAGTTGGCTTCACCCGGGTTGTAAACAATCCCCACGCGTTTGGCATCAGGCACGATCTCAGTGATCAGGTCGATTTGGCGCGACAGATCCAACTTATCGGAAACACCAGTCACATTGGTACCGGACGCATCCATGCCGGGGACCAGCTGGGCCACGACCGGATCGGTAATGGCGGCATACACAATGGGAACGCTCTTGGTTGCAGCGACGGCAGCCTGGGCGGCCGGTGTTGCCACGGCAACGATGGCGTCCGGCTGATCGCCAACGAACTTACGCGCAATCTGCGCGGCAGTGGCCGTATTGCCCTGGGCGCTCTGATACTGCCACTTGAGCGACTTGCCGTCCTCATAGCCGGCTTTGGCCAATGCGTCCTTGAT
>NZ_JBQEKA010000076.1:0-15408 GCF_052103615.1 Kerstersia sp.
ACTGCCGCTATACGCGCCTTACACCAGCTTGCCGTGGCATTGCTTGTACTTCTTGCCGCTGCCGCAAGGGCACGGGTCGTTACGCCCGACCACCGGCATGGTATCGCCACTGGGTACCGATTCATCAACGGTTTCGCCACCTGCCTGATACTGCGCATTGCGCACCTGGGCATCCGGCTCGGTCTGAGCAACCTGTTCGGCCTGCTCCGGCGACTGGATGCGCACTGTCATCAATACCTTGACGACCTCATTACGCACGCGATCCAGCATATCGGAGAACAGCTCAAACGCTTCACGCTTGTATTCCTGCTTCGGATTCTTCTGCGCATAGCCGCGCAGGTGAATCCCCTGGCGCAGATGATCCAGCGCGGACAGGTGAACACGCCACTGCAAATCCATGGCTTGCAGCAGGATGGAGCGCTCGAACTGCCCCCAGCTCTCGGCGCCGACGCGCTCGATCTTGCCGTGATAGACGGAACGCGCCGCTTCCAGCACCTCAGCCAGGATTTCTTCCTCGCCGTAATCCGATTGTTTTTCCAGCTGATCCACCAGCGGCAACGACAGTTGCCACTCGGCTTCCAGCACATTCTGCAAACCCGCCACATCCCATTGCTCTTCCAGCGTGCCATGCGGCACATACTGGCCGACGAGCTCCTGGAAGGTGGCATCGCGCAGGTTATCAACCATTTCGGTCAGCGATTCGGACCGCAGCACTTCATTACGCTGCGCGTAAATCACCTTGCGCTGGTCATTGGAAACGTCATCGTATTCCAGCAGCTGCTTGCGGATATCGAAGTTGCGGGCTTCGACCTTGCGCTGTGCCGTTTCGATGGAACGCGACACCATGCCTGCTTCGATAGGCTCGCCTTCCGGCAGACGCAGGCGTTCCATGATGGCGCGCACCCGCTCACCGGCGAAGATGCGCATCAAGGGATCTTCCAGCGACAGGTAGAAGCGCGAAGAACCCGGATCCCCTTGCCGGCCGGCACGGCCACGCAACTGGTTGTCGATACGGCGCGACTCGTGCCGCTCGGTACCGATAATACGCAGGCCACCCGCCTCCTTCACCTGGCGGTTGAGCGGCTCCCATTCGGCGCGCACCGCAGCAATGCGTTCAGCCTTGACGGCTTCGGTCAGGCTGTCATCCTGCTGGATCGCGGCGATCTGTTTCTCAATGCTGCCGCCCAGCACAATATCGGTACCACGGCCTGCCATGTTGGTGGCAAGGGTGATATGACCGGGCTTGCCTGCTTCCGCGACAATCTCTGCTTCACGGGCGTGTTGCTTGGCGTTCAGCACATTGTGCCGCAAGCCGGCAGCTTGCAGGCGCTCGGAAATCAGCTCGGAATTTTCAATGCTGGTGGTACCCACCAGCACCGGCTGGCCGCGCTCATGGCAATCGCGGATGTCCGCGATAATGGCGTTGTATTTCTCTTCGTTGGTCTTGAATACCTGGTCGTTCTGGTCTTTACGAACCATCGGCCGGTTGGTCGGGATGATGACCGTTTCCAGACCATAAGTCTGCTGGAATTCGTAGGCTTCAGTATCCGCCGTCCCCGTCATGCCGCCCAGTTTGTCGTACATGCGGAAGTAATTCTGGAAGGTGATCGAGGCCAGCGTCTGGTTCTCGTTCTGGATTTTCACCCCTTCCTTGGCTTCGACCGCCTGGTGCAGGCCATCGGACCAGCGCCGGCCCGCCATGAGGCGGCCAGTGAACTCGTCAACAATGACCACTTCACCATCTTGCACCACATAATGCTGGTCGCGATGGAACAGATTATGAGCGCGCAACGCTGCCATCAAGTGATGCATCAGCGTGATATGGCGCGGGTCATAGAGCGACTCGCCTTCGGGCAGCAGGCCCAGGCGGGCCAGAATCTGCTCGGAATGCTCATGACCGCTTTCCGAGAGATAAACCTGATGGCTTTTCTCGTCAACCCAGAAGTCGCCTTCGGGTTCCGGCTCATGCGCCTTGGGCTCTGAGGCCATGCGCTTGAGCAGCGGCGGCACGGCATTCATGCTCACATACATCTGGGTATGGTCTTCAGCCGGGCCGGAAATGATCAGCGGGGTGCGCGCTTCGTCAATCAGGATGGAATCGACCTCATCGACGATCGCAAAGAACAGCTCGCGCTGACGCTTGTCGTCGGCGCGATATTCCATGTTGTCGCGCAGGTAGTCGAAACCGAATTCGTTGTTCGTGCCGTAAGTGATATCTGCACGATAAGCGGCACGCTTCTCTTCGTTATCCTGCTGGGGAACAACCACACCCACCGTCAGGCCGAGGAAATTATAAAGACGCGCCATCTGGGCAGCATCGCGCCGCGCCAGGTAATCGTTGACCGTCACCACATGCACGCCTTGACCGGCCAGCGCATTCAGATATACCGGCAAGGTCGCCATCAGCGTCTTGCCTTCACCGGTGCGCATTTCGGCAATCTTGCCATCATGCAGCGCCATGCCGCCCATCAGCTGGACGTCGAAGTGGCGCATGCCGAATACACGGCGGCCGACCTCCCGCACGACGGCAAAAGCCTCGGGCAACAGGGCATCCAGCTTGGCGCCATCGGCCAGGCGTTGTTTGAACTCTGGGGTTTTGGCCGCCAGCGCTTCATCGGACAACGCCTTGATGGAATCTTCCAGCGCATTGATTTGCACTACCTGGCGCCGGTACTGCTTGAGCAACCGATCATTACGGCTGCCAACGATTTTTTTCAGCAGAGAAAGCATGCGAGTGGGGTCACAGTTAGCGGACTCGCCGCACAAGGAAACAGCCCAGTTTAACGCAGTCGGGACGACTTATTCCCTGCTTCATCCAAAATACCCGCCAAAGTGCTTTGAGAGGCATTCGCAGCCAGGAACAGTTTGGGGTCCAGCGCCTGGCCCGCCATACGGACTTCAAAATGCAAATGCGGCCCGGTGGAGCGCCCGGTCGAACCGACTTCGGCAATTTTCTGCCCCGGCGCAACCAGATCCCCATTTTTCACCAGCAGCTTGCGCGCATGCGCATAACGGGTAATCAAGCCATCACCATGGTCGATCTCTACCATATTGCCATAGGCGTTGTGATAGCCGGACTCCACCACCACGCCGCCGGAAGCCGCCACAATCGGCGTGCCCGACGGCGCAGCGAAGTCCAGGCCCTCATGCATGGACATGCGCCCAGTCACCGGATTGCGGCGCCAACCGTAGGAGGATGACAAATACGGAAACTTTTCTGCCAGCGGCTGCAACGTAGGTATGCGCGCCCGATCCGCCCCCTGGCGTGTCAACGCCGCATCCAGCACGGTATACATCCCTGACTGCGCTTCGAGCTTGCGTTGCAATTCATCCAGCAAACGGCCGATATCTTCGGCGCTGTAACGGGGAGCCGGCGTTGCGCCATCGGTATCATCCATCACCCCGTCCACCGGGCTCAAGGCGCCGCCCGCCGCACCGGAATGAAACTCGCCCTCCGGCACACGCATGCCCGCGCGGTTAGCCAGGCGGCGGCCCAGGCCGTCCAGGGTGGCCAGGCGGGCTTGCAGGTCACCGACCTTGCCTGCCAGCATGCCCACGTTGTCACGCAAAAAGGCGGAATCGCGCAAAACCTGCTCAGGCGGCATAATACGTTCACGCGGCACGCCGCCACGCACATCCCAATAACGCATGCCCAACGCGCCCAGCGCCGCCGCTGCGACCAGGCCGGCCGCGAGCAGCAGGGTGACGGGCAAACCCGCCAGCACCCGCCGCGTTATCTCACCGCCGCTGCGGTGAACTATCATAATCTTCATTACAGACTTCCCTTGAACCTTGCAGCCACGGTATGACCACCGCCAAGACCATGCGTTCCCGTACGACTGACAGCCGGATCCAACACTGGCTGGATGCCAGCGCCGGAGGCTCCGGCATCATGGCGATTGCCAAGCATCATCTTCAGATACAGGAGGCGCTGCAAAAGATACTGCCGACCGCTCTCGGGGCGGTCTGCGAGGTTGCGCGTGCCGAACAGAACCGGCTGCTACTGGCCGTTCCCAGCGCCGCTCATGCGGCAAAACTGCGGCAACTGGCACCCTCGATCAGCAGGGCGCTCTGCGCTCAAGGCTGGAACCTTACCGAAATTAGCATCAGGATTCAAGCAGATTTGCGACAATTGAAGTCTCAATGGCAGCGTCCCAAGCCAACAGCCCGCCCTCTGGATGCAAGCGCGCTGCAGGCGTTTTCCGCCCTGCATCAGGATCTGCAACCCGGTCCGCTGGCTGACGCAGTGGCCCGTCTGCTGCGCCACCACACCCCGGACAATTCAGACAATTCCTGAAGCGCTCCGCCCTGGCTGCCGGCCCCGGCAGATTTTGCCGCGCGGCAAGCGCCGCGCCATCAGGCCAGCCTCAGCCCCTGCCTTGACGGCGGCCAAGGCGCTGCCTGGTTAACAAAACACCCCTTGTCATCTGCGGATTTCGCAGTGACAAGGGGTGTTTGATTTTCCGGCAAGCCCCGGGGATTCAAGCCCCGGCCTGCCTGCCATACGGACACTGGCAGTCAGGCCAGCTTCCAGGCGCGCTGGAAGACTGGCGCCGCTTCGGCCTGCTCTTCTTCGAATGTCACGATTTCCCAGGCATCCTGCTGCTCCAGCAAGGCACGGGAAATACGATTGTTCAGCGCGTGGCCCGACTTGCAGGCGACATAGCGCGCCATCAGCGGCTTGCCAATCAGATAGAGATCCCCAATCGCATCCAGGATCTTGTGTTTGACGAATTCATCGTCATAACGCAGGCCATCATTGTTGAGCACGCGGTACTCATCCATCACGATGGCGTTATCCAGGCTGCCGCCACGCGCCAGACCGACGGCGCGCAGGGCCTCGACTTCATTGACGAAGCCGAAAGTGCGGGCGCGAGCGATTTCACGCGTATAGGAATGGGTGGCGAAGTCGATTTCAGCAAACCCTGCCGTCGCGTCGATGGCCGGATGATGAAAGTCGATAGAAAACGCCATGGAGAAACCGTTATACGGTTCCAGGCGCGCCCATTTTTCATTGCGGCCTTCGCCTTCGCGGACTTCAACGGTTTTGAGCACGCGCAGGAATTTCTTGGGCGCTTTCTGTTCTTCAATGCCTGCCGAACGCAGCAGGTACACAAAGGTCCCGGCGCTGCCATCCATGATGGGCACTTCTTCAGCAGTCAGGTCGATGTGAATGTTGTCGATACCCAGCCCGGCCAGCGCGGACATGATGTGCTCCACCGTGGAAACACGCACGTTGCCTTGCTGCAACACTGAGGCCAGACGGGTATCGCCCACCTGGTCCGCCAGCGCGGGCAGATCGACGACTTCCGGCAAATCCACACGATGGAAGACGATACCGGTATCAGGTGCCGCCGGACGCATGACGAGTTCTACCCGCAGGCCTGAATGCAGGCCAACGCCAGCGGTACGTACGACATTTTTGATGGTGCGTTGACGGAGCATGATACGGTCACGAGAAAAATGAACCCGACATGGCACTGTCATCAGACAGTGCCTTTCACGCTATTGTAACGCTGGCGGCGCGCCAGGGACAGCACACTGACATTTGTTGAAAACGAAAAAACCGTGCGGGCCGGCCCATTTCTGCGCCATACCGCCAATCCGGCGATTTATTCTTCGTCGCCGCTTGCCTGCGCGCTCCAGGATTGCGCAAGCCCGGGCTCCGGGTCGGGGTGACGGCCCGCATGCTCAATGACAAAGGCAAACACCTTGCCGGTATCCGCCACCGCTTCGGCCACATTTTCGCAGACCGTCTGGATTTCCCGGGCATCGCCCTCCAGCGCGGGATCCCCGGAATGCAGGCGGCGCAAATACAACAGCACGCCCTGGCGCTGCTCCTGAACCGTGTCTGTCAGACAATCGTAAAGACTGTCCATATCGTTGCCAAAGAACACGGGAAAATCCACGGCTTTGGCAATGGCGCGCAGCACGGCCGAGCGGCTGCGCGCCCGGTCGCAATCGGCAATAAAGAAACCCAGGCCCTGTGCGGACGCGGCGGCCTCCAGGCCAGCGGCATCCGCCTGGCCGAGATCAATGGCACCCCCGCGCTGAAGCGCCTGCGCCAGACCGTTTGAAGGGGTCGAACTCATGTTTGCGTCTCCCTGAACAACGCAGTAACAGTCTCGCTAGGCCGCATCGTATCGGCATAGCGTAATCCAATCAATTCCCGGGTTTTCCCGGCAATACGCGGGGGACGAGCCGCCTGCCTGCCTCACCTGGAGACACGGCTGCCCCGGTTTGCTTCGATGATTCTCCGCCGCAAAGGGCGGGGCCAGCGAAGCGCCGGAAACGGCAGGCCGGTATGGCTGCGCCAGACCGCGCGGGCGAAGAATACCGGATTTTTTTCCCGCCGTTTCATTTCGTGCGCATTTCGATGCCACGATCTCCGCATCATTGCATATCCAGACCTTTCCGGGCAGCCTTGGTTCCCGCGATCTGCCTCTTTCCGGACGCAAAAACGGCGCCACTTCCGTGCAGGGAAATGGCGCCGTCATCAGCACCGCCACAAAACAGCGGGCAATCAGCGTCCGCTATTTGCATCCACGACCGTCAATGCGGTCATGTTGACGATGCGGCGCACCGTCGCGCTGGAGGTCAGCACATTGACCGGCGCATTCGCGCCCAGCAGGAAGGGGCCAATGGCGATATTGCCGCCCGCCGCCGTTTTCAACAGGTTGTAGGCGATATTGCCGGCATCGACGTTGGGGCAGACCAGCAGATTGGCCTCGCCCGACAAGGTCGATGACGGCAGGATACGCATGCGCAGGCTTTCATCCAGCGCGCAGTCGCCATGCATTTCACCATCGACTTCCAGATCCGGGGCGCGTTCGCGCAGCAGCGCCAGCGCCGCCCGCATTTTTTCGCCCGAACGGGCGCCGCCGCCGCCAAAGTTGGAGCGCGACAGCAAGGCGACCTTGGGCACCAGTTTCAAACGGCGCATTTCTTCAGCCGCTGCCATGGTGAACTCGGCAATCTGCTCGGCGGTCGGGTCATCATTGACGTGCGTATCGACCAGCGCCAATGCGCGCGATTCGAGCAGCAGAATATTCATGGCGGCGTAGGTATTGACGCCAGGGCGCTTGCCGATCACTTCGTCGATCAGCTGCAGGTGATTGCCATAGGAGCCCACCGTGCCGCACACCATGCCATCGGCGTCGCCCAGGCGCACCATCATGGCGCCGATCAGCGTCAAGCGCCGGCGCATTTCCACCCGTGCCATTTCCTTGGAAATGCCGCGTCGGCTCATGAGATCCCAGTAAGTGCTCCAGTAGCGGTTGAAGCGCTCGTCGAACTCGGGATTGGTGACATCCACATCCACGCCCAGGCGCAGGCGCAGACCGAATTTTTCGATGCGGCTGGCCAGCACATTGGGGCGGCCGATCAGAATGGGCTTGGCCAGCTTTTCATCCACCACCACTTGCACCGCACGCAGCACGCGCTCATCTTCGCCTTCCGCGAACACGATGCGCGCCTTGCCCCCTTCTGTCACCAGGCGCTTGGCTTCCGCGAAGGCCGGACGCATAAAGGCGCCGGAGTGATAGACGAACTGCTGCAGCTGCGCCACATAGCTGTCCATATCCGCAATCGGGCGCTGGGCCACACCGCCTTCCATGGCGGCGCGCGCCACCGCTGGCGCAATGCGCACGAGCAGGCGCGGATCGAAAGGCTTGGGAATGAAATACTCAGGCCCGAAGGAGGTGCCGTAAGAGCCATAGGCCGCCGCGACGGTCTCGTCCTGTTCTTCCTTGGCCAGATCGGCGATGGCGTACACCGCCGCCTTCTCCATATCCAGCGTGATCGTGGTCGCGCCCACATCCAGCGCGCCGCGGAAGATGTACGGGAAGCACAGCACGTTGTTGACCTGGTTGGGATAATCCGAACGTCCCGTCGCGATCACGACATCATCACGCGCCGCATGCGCTTCCTCGGGCAGGATTTCCGGCCGCGGGTTGGCCAGCGCCAGAATCAGCGGGCGGGCCGCCATGGTCTTGACCATCTCCTGCTTCAACACACCGCCTGCCGATGCTCCCAGGAACACGTCCGCACCGCCAATCACCTCGGCCAGCGTCCGCGCATCGGTTGCCTGGGCATAGCGCGCCTTGTTGTCATCCATCAGTTCGGTGCGGCCGTCATACACCACGCCGGCGATATCCGTCACCCAGATATGCTCGCGCGGCAGGCCCAGCTCGACCAGCAGATCCAGGCAAGCCAGGGCCGCTGCGCCGGCGCCGGATGTGACCAACTTGATATCCTTGATGTCCTTTTCCACCACCCGCAGGCCGTTGATGATCGCTGCTGCCACACAGATGGCCGTGCCATGCTGATCATCATGGAACACCGGAATATTCATGCGCTCGCGCAAGGTCCGCTCGACCGTAAAACATTCCGGCGCCTTGATATCTTCCAGATTGATCCCGCCGAAGGTCGGCTCCAGGCTGGCGATGATGTCGATCAGCTTCTGCGGATCGGACTCATTGATCTCGATATCGAACACATCAATGCCGGCAAACTTCTTGAACAGCACGGCCTTGCCTTCCATGACCGGTTTGGACGCCAGGGCGCCGATATTGCCCAGCCCCAGCACGGCGGAACCATTGGTAATCACGCCAACCAGATTGCCTTTGCCGGTGTAGCGGAAAGCATTGGCAGGATCCGCCACGATTTCCTCGCAAGGCACAGCCACGCCAGGCGAATAGGCCAGCGCCATATCGCGCTGATTGCTCAATTGCTTGGTCGGCACAACCGACAGTTTGCCAGGACGGCCTTGCTCGTGATAGTCGAGGGCAGTCTGGCGCAGAGTATCGTTAACCATGGCGAATCCGAAAACCGTGTTGATGATAGGGATATACGGGAGGCCATTCTAGCCCCTTAACGCGGAAAACGCCGCATCGCGCCACTTCCCCCCCTCAGCCCCGGCGCGTCCGAGCTGGCCTGAGCTGCCATGGCTGACTACAATTCGCCCGTGACCCGGCACCTTTCCCTGCCCGGTCCGACACTCTGCTCAGGACGCACATGCCCTCTCCTTCCCCCTCGCTGCGCACATTGGACATCCAGCCTTTTCAAGCCATGGAAATTTTCAAACAGGCGCTGGCGCGCCAGGCTGCCGGGGCGGATATCATCAGCCTGGGCATAGGCGAACCCGACTTCACCGCCCCGGAGCCCGTGCTGGACGCCCTGGCGCGCGCCGCCCGCGATGGACTGAGCGGCTATACCCCCACGGTAGGCATCCCCGCGCTGCGCGAGGCCATTGCGCGCTACTACGGAGAGCACATGGGCGCGCCGGTGGATCCGTCGCGCGTCATCGTGACGCAAGGCGCCTCCGGCGCCCTGCTACTCGCCGCGCTGACCCTCATCAACCCGGGCGACGAAATCCTGCTGCCTGACCCCAGCTACCCCGCCAACCGGAACTTCATCAGTTGCGCTGGCGGCGTGGCGCGCCAGATCCCCTGCCAGGCCACAGAGAACTACCAATTGTCGGCTGCCAGCGTGACAGCTCACTGGCGCGAACAGACCCGGGGCATTCTGGTCGCTTCGCCCAGCAATCCCACGGGGACTTCCGTGCCCTATGCGGCCATGGCAGACCTGCTGCAAGCGGTACGCGCGCGCGGCGGCCTGTCCATCGTCGATGAAATTTATCTGGGCCTGTCCTATGAGCAAGCGCCGCGTTCAGCCCTGGCGCTGGATGATGACCTGATCATCCTGAACAGTTTCTCCAAGTACTTCCACATGACCGGCTGGCGCCTGGGCTGGATGATCGTGCCGCAGCCGCTGGTGGCAGTTGTGGAAAAACTGGCGTCCAATCTGATGATCTGCCCGCCAGCGCTATCGCAATACGCCGCGCTGGCCTGCTTCGATCCGGCCTCGCTGGCCATTTATGAGCAGCGCCGGCAAATCTTCCAGGCGCGGCGCGACTTCCTGCTGCCAGCCTTTGAACAGCTGGGCTTGCAGGTGCATGCCCGCCCCGACGGGGCGTTCTATATTTATGCGGATATCAGCGCCCATTCCAGCGACAGCCAGGCCTTCTCGCTGCGCCTGCTGGATGAAGCAGGGATTGCCGCCGTGCCTGGGCACGACTTCGGCCCGACGCATGGCGCCCAAAGCATGCGTTTTTCCTACGCGACGGCAACCGAAAAACTGGAAGAAGCCGTGGCCCGCATGGGCAAGATGCTGGGACGCTAAATGCCGGGGCGCTCAAGCCGCCCCAGGCTTAGCGCACTAGCG
Organism: Kerstersia sp.; assembly: GCF_052103615.1. Taxonomy (NCBI): domain Bacteria; kingdom Pseudomonadati; phylum Pseudomonadota; class Betaproteobacteria; order Burkholderiales; family Alcaligenaceae; genus Kerstersia; species Kerstersia sp. The sequence continues at coordinate 10,225 of NZ_JBQEKA010000076.1, forward strand.
GTATGCCTGCCGCCAGCGCTAGCCGGCGGCGCTCCGCCAGTACGCGCGCGCCATAGCCGCCGTCCGACGGCCCGGTAGCTCCGACATAACAGGCCAGCCCCCCCTGCACCGAACCCCGCCTGCGAATACAGTCCGACAGAATCGTGCTGCCGACATTGATATTCACCACGGGATTCAAGGCTTGCGACGGCCCGCCGAAGGGATCCAGCTTGTCACGGTGCACGCGCGTCATCACCTGCATCAGGCCCTGAGCGCCCACCGAGCTTTCCGCCAAGGGGTTGTAGCGCGATTCGATGGCAATCACTGCCAGCAGCAACAAAGGGTCCAGTTCTTTTTCATGGGCGACACGGAAACTGGTGGCCACCACTCCCCCCGTTGCATCATAAGCAACGCGGTATTTACGGGCGATATAACTGCGCAAGGCGTCCACCTGTCCAACACTGACGCCCAGCTCGCGCATGATTTCCAAAGGCAAGGAAACGTGGTTCAAAGATGCCAGACCTTGCGTATTACCCGCGCTGGGCACATTCTGGCCCGAGGTCTGCACCGAAGCATTTGCAAAAGCTTCGGATTCCAGCGGATAAATTTCCGCCAGCACCGCCTGCTGGATCCGCACCATTTGCTGGCGCACATCAGGCAACAAGGCAGTCAATAGGCCGGCGACCAAGACGCCTAGCCCCAGATAGCGGGTGCCGACGCGGGTCAACGCCCCCAGTGAACCGTACGCGCTCTTCGCATACCGCCGCCAGCTCCCGGATTCAGGATCTGCGGACATGGTTAAACTCCATCAATAACATAAAAATCAAGCCCGGATGTTAACCTCTTTCACCCGGCCTCCCCGTCCGCAAGGGCAAAGGGGGGCGGCAGGAAACGTTTTTTACAATCGGCTTCGTTTCGTCAGGAGTCATCTTGAAGTATCGCGACCTCAGGGATTTCATTGCCCAGCTTGAACAGCGCGATGCGCTGCGGCGTGTCAACGCGCCGGTATCCACCCACCTGGAAATGACCGAAATCGGCGACCGCGTGCTGCGCCAGGGCGGGCCCGCGCTGTTATTCGAAAATGCGCTGCACAATGGCGCCCGGGCATCCATGCCGGTGCTGGCCAATCTGTTCGGCACGCCGCAACGGGTCGCCTGGGGCATGGGCGCCGAAGACGTCTCGGCCCTGCGTGAAACCGGGGAATTGCTGGCTTCGCTGCGCGAACCCGAACCGCCGCGAGACCTGCGCGACACCTTTGCCAAGGTCGGCATGCTCAAGGCCGCGCTCTGGGATATGCGCCCCAGCAATGTGCGCAGCCCGGCCTGCCAGGAAATCGTGCTGGAAGGCAATGATGTGGATTTGAACAATCTGCCATTGCAGCATTGCTGGCCTGGCGACGCCGCGCCGCTGCTGACCTGGGGCCTGGTCATCACCCAGGGGCCACGCGCCAAACGCCAGAACCTGGGCATTTACCGGCAACAACTGCTGGGGCACAACAAGCTCATCATGCGCTGGCTATCGCACCGTGGCGGCGCGCTGGACTTCCGCGATCACCAGCTGGCCAATCCCGGCCAGCCCTTCCCGGTCGCGGTCGCGCTGGGCGCCGACCCCGCGACCATTCTGGGCGCTGTCACGCCAGTCCCCGACAGCCTGTCGGAATACCAGTTTGCCGGCCTGCTGCGCGGCGGCCGCACCGAGGTGGCGTCGGCGCTGGGCAGCAAGCTGTCGGTACCGGCACGCGCCGAAATCATTCTGGAAGGCCATCTCCTGCCCAGCAGCGACCCGCGCGCCATTGCCCCCCAGGTTCCCGACGGCGCCCCGCCCCCGCCGGACAGCGGCTATGAGATGGCGCTGGAAGGCCCCTACGGCGACCACACTGGCTACTACAACGAGCAAGACTGGTTCCCGGTCTTTACGGTAGATCGCATCACCATGCGCCGCGACCCGATCTACCACACGACTTACACGGGCAAACCGCCAGATGAACCCGCTGTGCTCGGCGTCGCGCTCAACGAAGTATTCGTGCCGCTATTGCGGCGCCAGTTGCCGGAAATCACCGATTTCTATCTACCGCCCGAAGGCTGCAGCTACCGGCTGGCCATCGTCTCCATCCGCAAACAGTACGCCGGCCACGCCAAACGCGTCATGTTCGGCATCTGGAGCATCCTGCGTCAATTCATGTACACGAAATTCATCATCGTTGTGGATGAAGACATCAACATCCGGGACTGGAAGGAAGTGGTCTGGGCCATGACGACGCGGATGGACCCGGTGCGGGATGCCGTGCCAGTCGAAAACACCCCCATCGACTATCTGGACTTTGCCTCGCCCGTTTCCGGCCTGGGCGGCAAGATGGGGTTTGATGCCACCAACAAGTGGCCAGGCGAGACCAGCCGTGAGTGGGGCCGCCCCATCACCATGGATGCAGAGGTGCAAAAACGCGTCGATGCCATGTGGGAAACACTGGGGCTATAACCATTCCCCAGCAACCCGGCAAAAAAGAAACGGGCCGTTCCGGCCCGTTTTTCCGTTTTCAGTCCTAGGGTTTGCCGCCTTTGGGTTTGCCGCCCCTGTCTTTACCGCCCATTTTCCAGCAGGGCCTTGCGGCGTCAATCCAGGTCGAAACAGACCAGCGGCCGTTCCGGTGCCAGGGGGTGAGGCAACACACGGACCGGCATGTCATAGACTTCCGCCAGATTCGCTTCGGTCAAGACCGCTGTCGGCGCGCCGCAGGCGATCAGCCGTCCTTGCGCCAGCAAGGCAATCCGGTCGCACCAGCGCGCCGCCAGATTGACGTCATGCAGGATGGCAAGCACCCCCAGCCGTTCGGTGGCCGCCAATTTCGTTACCGCACGCAGCAAACCCTGCTGATGGCGCGGATCCAGACTGGCGGTCGGCTCATCGAGCATCAGATAGCGCGCATCTCCTGCGGTACGGCCTACCAGACATTGCAGCAGCACGCGAGCGCTTTGCACACGCTGCTGTTCGCCGCCGGACAATTCGCCATAACGCCGCCCTAAAAAGGCTTCGCATTCGACACAAGCCAGGGCGCGATGGATTTCTGCCTCCACCACTGCCGGTTCAACCTCGGGGAAAGGATAAGCCCCCATGGCCACAACCTGATCCACTGGCATATCAAACGACAGCGAGGAATGCTGCGGCAAGACGGCTCGGCGGCGCGCCAGGCCATGATGCCCGACAGCGGCCAGTTCCGTGCCATCCAAAGTCACCTGCCCCTGCTGGTACGAAAGCTCATTGGCCAGCGCGCCAAGCAAAGTGGATTTGCCCGCGCCATTGGCGCCCAGCAGGGCAACAACACTGCCGGATAACAGATCCAGGGAAACGTCAGACAGGATTTCACGCTGCCGCCGGGCGACAGCAATCTTATTGGCACTCAGGCTCATGTCAGCCCCTTGCGACGGGCCAGCAGCCACAGGAAGAACGGACCGCCGATCAGGCTGGTCACCAGCCCGATGGGCAGCTCAGCCGGAATGACGGCAATGCGCGACACCCAATCGGCCAGCGTCAGCCCCAGCCCGCCAGCAACGACGGACCCCGGCAACAGCCAGCGGTGATCAGCGCCGAACGTCAGCCTGATCAGGTGCGGCACCACCAGACCGACAAAGGCGATTCCCCCCGTCACAGCAACCAGCGGGCCGACAATCAATGCCGTCCCCACCACCAGGCGGCGGCGTATGGATTTCAGCGCATAGCCCAAATGCTGGGCTTCACGCTCACCCAGCAGCAAGGCATTGAGCGCCCGCCACTGAAACAACATCCAGGCGCCCACGATCAGCAGCCAGGGGGCCAGATAGCCCAGCAGCTTCCAGTCTGCGGCAGCCAGGCTGCCCATGCTCCAGAACGTCAGGTCACGCAGCTGGGTATCTGTCGCGATGAAGGTGAAAATACCGATAATGCTGCCCGCCACCGCATTGATGGCAATCCCGGCCAGCAGCAGGCCAGCCACGCCAGGAAAGCGCCGCCCCAACATATAGGCCAGCATCGTCGCCAGCAGACTGCCGACAAAAGCCGCAGGCGCCAGCACCCAGAAGCCGCCGTTCGTCAGCACAATGGCCCCGACCGCCCCCAGCGAACCCCCGGCGGAAATCCCGACCAGGCCGGGTTCAGCCAGCGGATTGCGGAACAAGGCCTGCATCACGGCGCCGGACACCGCTAGCGCCGCGCCGGCCAGCAAGGCGAACAATACCCGCGGCAAGCGGATATCGAGCAGCACATTGCGCCATAGAGTTTCATTCGGCGCCTGCGTGCCAGCCAGCAAGGCCGGAATACGCGCCAGGGGAATTTCCACTGCCCCGGAAACCGCAGCCAACAGGGCAATCAACAAGGTAAACGCCGTCAGTCCCAGCAGCCCAACACGCTGGGAACGGCTTGTACTAAGCGCCACGTCAGGAACCGCTGGCGCTGCCGGCTGCGGGCCGGGCTGCAGCTTCCTTCAGGCTGCGCAGGGCTTCGGGCAAGCGCGGCCCCATCCCCATAATCAGCAGGTCATCCAGCGCCAGCACACGGCCAGCCTGGGCGGCCGGAGTCGCGGATACGCCGGGCAACTGCAGGAATTTTTCCATGCCGCCAACGGCCTCCAGAGACATCGTGGTCGTCACGATCATCTCGGGCGCCAGCTGAATCACGCCTTCGGCCGACAAGGTTTTGTAACCTTGCTGGCTGGCCAGCGCGTTGGTCAGGCCCGCCAGCTTCAGGACTTCATTGACAGCCGTGCCGTCACCCGCCCCCGACGGCTTGCTGGTGCGCACCATGATGAACAGGGTGGACAAGGGTGTTTCCGGCAGCGCCTGGCTGGCAGCCAGCTCTGTCCGCACTTTTTCGGCCAGCGCCTTGCCGGCTGCCGGGTCTTCCAGCGCCGCGGCCACACCGTCGATACGCTCGAACAGCGATTCCACCGAATGCCCGTCGGGCACCTGCACCACCTTGATGCCGAGGTCGCCCAGACGTTTGAAGGTCTGTTGCGGGCCCGCCTGATCGGAAGCCAGGATCAGATCCGGCTGCATGGCGGCTATCCCTTCTACCGGCGCGGTGCGGTAATAGCCTACCCGCGGCAAATCCTGCACAGCAGCAGGATAAATGCTGGAAATATCGCTGGCCACGACACTGTCGCCATGGCCCAGGTCATAGATGATCTCGGTCACCGTGCCGCCTAGCGACACAATACGTTCCGGGGCCGCTTGCGCC
>NZ_JBQEKA010000077.1:0-15317 GCF_052103615.1 Kerstersia sp.
CCGGACGCTTTCGGCTTGATCCTGGCGGCTTTCTGAAACCGATCTTTCGAGAACACATACATGCTGAAATCCGATGACTTGGGAAAACTGATCCTGCGCCTGGCGGTCGGAATCCTGGTGCTGCTGCATGGCTTACTCAAACTGGTAAACGGTGTTGGCGGGCCTGAAGCCATGCTGGTCGCCAAGGGTCTGCCCGGCTGGCTGGCCTATGGCACCTATCTGGGCGAAGTTCTTGGCCCCTTCCTGATCGTCATGGGCACTTACACGCGGGTCGGCGCCTTGCTGGTTGCCGTCAATATGCTATTCGCGTTCTTCCTGGCCCACAGCGGCGAATTGACGCACCTGACACGCAGCGGCGGCTGGGCGCCGGAATTGCCCGGTATGTTCCTGTTTGGCGCGCTGGCGATTTTCTTCCTGGGCGCCGGACGCTTCAGTTTGTCCGGGGCTGGCGGCCGTTATAACTAACGCGGCACCTGTCGCAGGCATGCTGGCTAAGACGCCTGCGACAGTCACTATGCCTGCCATGGATGGATGTACCCGCACATCGGGCCGCCCGGGCCGCTTATGCCCCAGGCAGGCTTTTAGCCCGGCAGGATTTCTTCGACAATCTCGGCTGGCCGGCACAGGCGCGTGCCCTTCCCGGTCACGACAATCGGACGATTGATCAGAATGGGATGCGCGGCCATGGCATCGAGCAGCGCGGCATCCGTCACACTGGGATCGTCCAGTTTCAGCTCCGTGAACAGCGCTTCTTTGCTGCGAATCGCGGCACGCACGCTCAGGCCGCTTGCCTGGATCAAGGCTTCCAGCTGCGTGCGTGTCGGGGGATGCTTGAGGTATTCAATGACTTCCACGTTCAGCCCGGCATCCTGCAGACGCTGCAAGACCGTCCGGGACGTGCCGCAGCGCGGGTTATGGTAAATCGTCGCTTTTGCCATGATATTTATGCTCCTGCTTTATCCAGGCGTTTGAGGAACACCTGCATTTCCTTGACCAATTGCTTGTCGCCGCGGTTTTCGGCTCGCACTATCCCCTCTTCCCAGGCTATGCGGGCGCCGCCACGGTCATCCAGGGCCAGGCGGGCACGGCCCAGCCATTTCCACGCCGCACCGTAATCCGGGTCATGCGTCAGGGCGGCTTCCAGTTCTGTGGCCGCTTCCTGGTAGCGCTCTTGCTCGGCATAGGCCTTGCCTAAGCTGAAACGCAACAAAAGGTTGTCCTGCCCGCCTTGGCGCATGGCCTCCAGCCGGCTGAGTAAATCATTCTGCATTGCTTTCCTCCCATTGCCAGGCGTTCACATTTGCTGAAAATTCCGCGATTTGAACGCATGGACTTGAATGCCTGTCTATACGATACTGTTATGCAGTATTGCTCTGGACGCAAGCCGCTAGGCGGCGATTGGCATCACCGACTTTTCTGGAATAACGATGATAGACCTGTTTTACTGGCCGACGCCCAATGGCCAAAAAATCGCTATTTACCTGGAAGAAACAGGCTTGGAATACCGCCTGCAACCGATCAATATTTCAAAAAACGAGCAGTTCCAGCCGCATTTCCTGGCGGTCTCGCCCAACAATCGCATCCCTGCCATTATCGACCACGATCCGGCGGATGGGAAAGCGGCGATCCCGGTGTTTGAATCCGGCGCGATTCTGGTTTACCTCGCCGAGAAAACCGGCAAGTTCCTTTCTGCCGATCTGCGTGAGCGCATGGATACGCTGCAATGGCTGTTCTGGCAGATGGGCGGCCTGGGCCCCATGGCAGGCCAGAACCACCACTTTTCCGTATTTGCTCCGGAGAAAGTGCCTTATGCCATAGAACGCTATGTGAAGGAAACCACGCGCTTGTATGGTGTCCTGGAAAAACGTCTGGCAGATCGCCCCTTCGTGGCGGGTGAGTATTCCATTGCGGATATGGCGATTTACCCCTGGGTCGTGCCCTATGAGCGGCAACAGCAGAATATCGACGATTTCCCGCGCATCAAGGACTGGATGGCGCGTATTGCGGCCCGCCCTGCGGTCAGGCGCGCTTATGAATTGGGTGAAAAAGTTCGTAATGCGGCCTGACGCGGGGGCACTTGATCCTTAACGCTTTACCCTTGGCCCCGCCGTTCGGAACGCACTGACGGCGCCGCCATGGGATAGCAGATGCCCCGCGGCCTGTTGCCCGGACTACCGCACCAACACAGTTTTTACTAGAAGGTATGCAACGATGAAACATAATTTCCCAGTACCGAATCGCTCCCTCCGAGGCCACACGCTGCTGGCGGTATCTGCGCTGACGTCTGCCCTGTTGCTGGCCGCTTGCGGCACCAAGCTTCCTGCCGATATCGGCGTAACGCCGGTTAAAAACAGTGACGCGCTGCCTTACAGCATAGAAAGCTGGAAGGAAATTCAGGATAGCTGCGAACTGACTGCCAAGCGCGCGGAACAGCTGTGCGGCAATCTGACCGTGGATGTGGCGCGCTATCCGACACAACCGGCCTTGAATCAAAACATTGAAAGCCAGTTGCTCCATATGCTGGATGGCGGCCAATCCCCCTTCCCCTCGATCAAGGCGCTGCGCACGGCGTTCATGCAAAACGCTACCCCGCGCGATGTCGTGACCTTGCAAGCCAAGCCCTATCGCGAAACGCCGTCCTTGCTGGTGATCGAGCTGGAAACGGAAGAATATTCCGGCGGGGCAAACGGGATGTACCAGACCGAGTATCTGAACTGGTCGATTCCCCAGCAACGGGCATTGACACTGGATGATGTGCTGGAACCCGGCGCCAAGCCGCGCTTCGAAATTTTGCTGCGCACGGCCTTTGATAACTGGATGGCTGCCAAGAATCTGAGCCAGACGGAATACGCGGAATACGTGCAAACCTGGCCCTATCAGCCCAGCAGCATCTTTGCGCTGGAGACGGAAGGGGTGCGTATTCTGTATCCCTTGTATTCGATCGCGCCGCGCTCGGATGGCATGCCGGTATTCAGCCTGCCCTATTCCTCTCTGGATGGCATCCTGAAACCGGAATATCTGCCCGCCACCGCAGCCAAGTAATACAGGAGCCGGCGGCTGGCGCGCATCCGCCCTGCAACAGAGCAAGCACTGCCTATCCGCCGCCAGACGGGATGGGCAGTTCACGGCCTGGAATGGCAAACACCATTCCAGGCCGTTTTTTTGTCATGCGGCGAATGAGCCCACGGGCGGCGCGGCCTCCCCCTGGCGCGTTCAGGGCGGTTAAACTCGCCGCTTCCGCTACTAGCGGCCTTGGTCTCATTATTCATGTCTGCTGATTTCACTTCTTTCAATCTGCCAGAAACCCTGTCCTGGTTTGGTTTGCGCGCCGGGCAAGGCGCGCCCCTGCTATTTATCCATGGCTCACTGTGTGACGCTCGTTATTGGCGCGCACAAGTCATTGAATTCGCTCAGCAAGGATGGGATGCGATTGCCCCCAGTCTGCGCGCTTATCACCCTGGCAAGTCCTATCCGGCGCTTTCCTGGGCCAGGGATGTGGAGGAGCTGACCCAATTGGTCCAGGCTCTGCCTGGCAGCGTGGATGTGGTGGCGCATTCCCGTGGCGGCCTATTGGCCTGCCATCTGGCCCAGCGCGTCCCGGAAAAACTGGGCAAGCTGGTGCTGGTCGAGCCTGCCGGCCGTATGGAAGGCGAGGATAGCGAGGCTTTGCGCCTGGATAAGGCCTTCCGGGATCGTCTGGCAGCGCAATTGGACGCCGGAATTACCGAAGCCGCCGTGGCCGAGTTTGTCGATAGCGTGAGCCGGGACGGCAGCTGGCGCTATAGCCCGGCCAGTTTCCGCAAGATGGCGCTGGATAATGCGCATACTTTGCCCAGCCAGCTGAATACGGATCTCTTGCCGCATTATCAGCCGCAAATGCTGGCCGCGCTGAAGCTCCCGGTACTGCTGATGCAGGGGCAGCGCAGCCCGGAACGCTTTCATCAAACCATTGCCGCCCTGGCCAGCCATCTGCCCAACGCCCAGCTGGTGCAGGTCGATGGCGCGTCTCATGCGGTCAATCTGGCGCATCCGCGCCGTTTCAATGACATTGTGAGCCGATTTTTGGCTTGACCGCCAGCGGTGACGGCTTCAGCTTGTGGGCCGAAGCCGCCGCCAGACGCACGCGGCAGCGCGTGCGCCCGAGTGCAGACGCTCAGGGATACAAGCCGCGCAGCTGGCGCGCTTCGAGGATGCGTGAGCAGGCCACAATAAAGGCCGCCGTGCGCAATGACACGCCATGCTGCTGCGCCACGCTGGAAATCGACGCATAGGCCGCGCGCATGATGCGCTCCAATCGCTGGTTGATCTCCTCTTCCGTCCAGAAGAAGCTGGAAAAGTCCTGCACCCATTCAAAGTAGCTGACGGCGACCCCACCGGCATTGGCCAGCACATCGGGGACAACCTGAATCCCTTTGTCGCGCAGAATATCGTCGGCTTGCGGGGTGGTCGGGCCGTTGGCGCCTTCCACGACGATGCGCGCCCGCACACCTGGCGCATTGTCTTCGGTCAGCTGGCCTTCCAGCGCCGCAGGAATGAGGAATTCTGCTTCCAGCGTCCAGAAGTCCTCATCGGCCAGGTCTTCACCGCCGGGATAACCCGCCACGCCGCCATGGGTCTGCACGTGCTGCCTCAGTGCGGCAACATCCAAGCCTTTGTCATTGCGCACGCTGCCGGTATGGTCCTGCACGGCAATAACCTTGGCGCCGGCTTCCTGAAACAGCTTGGCGGCAATGCCGCCGACGTTGCCAAAACCTTGCACCAGCACCCGCGCGCCTTCCAGCGGCACACCCAGGTCTCGCGCCGCTTCGCAGGCCACCACAAAGACGCCGCGCCCGGTAGCCTCGTTACGGCCCAGGCTGCCGCCCAGTGTGATGGGCTTGCCTGTCACGACCCCGGTGGCCGTGGCCCCCTCATTCATGGAGTAGGTATCCATCATCCAGGCCATGACCTGGGCATTGGTATTGACGTCAGGCGCCGGAATATCCTTGTTGGGCCCGATGATGATGCCGATTTCACTGGTATAGCGGCGCGTCAGGCGCTCCAGTTCCCCCATGCTGAGCTGGCGCGGATCGACCCGGATGCCGCCTTTGGCGCCGCCGTAGGGCAGATTGATGGCGGCATTTTTCACCGACATCCAGGCGGACAGCGCCATGACCTCGGACAGCGTGACGTCCTGGTGATAGCGGACGCCGCCCTTGCCTGGGCCGCGCGACGTGTTGTGCTGAACACGGTAGCCTTCGAAGTGCGCGATTTTGCCGTTGTCCAGCTCAATGGGAACATCGACCACCAGAATGCGCTTGGGGCGCTTGAGCGTTTCCAGCCACCGCGCCAGGTCGCCCAGGTAGGGTGCAACACGGTCGATTTGTTGCAGGTAAATGCCCCAGGGGCCAAGGTGGCTGGGGTCAAGATAGGACGGCAGGTTATGCGTGGGGTGCTGCGCAATCATTCCGGTTGTCTCCGTTGTGTCCGGTGCTTTATCAAGTTGCGCCCTAAATTTTATGCGAGATTGCCTCGCAGAAAATGATTGTCCCTATTTTTCTGGCGTCATGCCGCAACACTGGCGCCTGCCAGCGACATCCTGGGCCAGCGGCTGGCCAATGTCAGCGTCATGCGGCCAATACCGACAGGCCCAGCCCTGGTTTTGCGACGCTGGCTGCGTCAGAGTGGCAACAGCGCGATATCGAAGCGGCACCGAAGAGGCACGCCAAGAGGTATTACCTGGGTGCAGGCTGGCGCGCCATCCATTCACGCAATTCGGCCGCCAGGCGGGTATGCCCCTTGGCTTGCGCGAAATCCATGGCCGTCCTGCCATCCGCGGTTTGCTGGCTCAAATGCGCGCCAGCTTGCAACAGACGCTCTACGGAGGGTTTGCTGTTCGCCTGCGCCGCCATCATCAGCGGGCTGGTGCCATCCGGGGCTGGGGCATTGACCATGGCCCCGGCATTCAGCAGCAGATTGACCGTTTCTGGATGACCGCCGGCTGCCGCATAATGCAAGGCGCTCCAGCCCAGCTTGTTGACTTCCGCGCCACGCCGCAGCAACTGCCCCACCCTATCTGTCTGCCCCATCAAGGCGGCATACATCAGCACATTTTCATCCCAGCGATTGCGGGCTTCCAGATTCAGCGCAGGCGCTGCCGCAAGCACATCAAACGCATTCCATGCATTTTTGCGCACCGCATACATGATGGCAGGCATGCCTTCGGCATCCTTCAGGTTGGGGTCGGCACCCGCGCGCAAATCGCTGGCAATTGCTGCCGCCCTGTCGTTATCCAGGTTTACCCACCAGTCTCTCGGCGCTGGCGCGCGCCTATCTTTGCTGGCCCATGCCGCCGTGCTGCAGCACAGGCTGAGCGCCAGCAACAGGCATGCGCGGCGTTTGCCAGAAGGCGCGCGCTGCGGGGCAAGACTTGCTGAACCTGGACGCAGCCCGGAGATTGCCGATGAGCGTGAGCAGGACACGGATGAAGGATGGAAATCAGGCATGGCAGCAGGCTCCAGCAACTTAAGGTTTTACTTCAACCAAACCACTTTAAAGACTTTACTTTAAATAAAACGCTTTATGTATATTATGTAAATATATGATTTTATTGGTATTTTTTAGAATACCGATGCGGCAAGGATAATTTCTAACAGTTTGGATTAGGTTAACGATCTATCTTACTGAAAAGATTGAAGAAGTTATCCGTTGTAGCCTGCCCCACCCGCTCTGCGTCCATCTGCCGAAGTTCTGCAATTTTTTCTGCGACATAACGGACTTTCGATGGATCGTTCAGCTTGCCGCGGAACGGCACCGGCGCCAAATAGGGGGAGTCGGTTTCAATCAGCAGGCGATCCAGCGGAACTTTGCTGGCGACATCGTGAATGACAGGCGCGTTCTTGAACGTCACGATGCCGGAAATCGAAATATAGAAACCGAGATCCAAGGCTTTGCGGGCGTTGTCCCAATCCTCGGTAAAGCAATGCATGACACCGCGCACTTCGCCTTGCCCTTCGCTGGCAATCATGTCGATGGTGTCGGCCGCCGAAGCGCGGGTATGAATAATCAGGGGCAGGCCTGTCTGGCGCGCGGCCTGGATATGCTCGCGGAAGCGCTGCTTTTGCCACTCCGGCTGGTCTTCACGGCGGTAGTAATCCAGCCCGGTTTCCCCGATCGCCACAACCTTGGGGTGTTGCGCCATATCCAGCAGCATCTGCGGGCTGGCTTCCGGCGTATCTTCGTAATCCGGGTGCACACCTGCCGAGGCCCATAGCCTGGGGGAAGACTCCACCAGGGTCATCATATCCGGCCAATCGGGCAGATTGACGCTGACGCACAAGGCATGGGTAACCTGGTTGGCATCCATGCTGGCGAAAATCTCGGGCAGATTTTCTTTGAGCTGTGGGAAATTCAGATGGCAATGAGAGTCGATATACATGATACGGCCGTATTCACGCGCGCGTTGACAACAGAATGCGCTGCAGCGCGCTATGAATGAAGAGTTTCGGATTCAGCGGATGCTCGGCAATGGCTTGCTGGCGCTTGATCCACTGCGCGGTATCGCTCAGGCCTACCGGTTCGGCGCGTTGGGCAATAGCGGCGATATCCGCTGCCAGCGCAGGATAGTAGCGCGGCGCCAGGCCGGCGGTAGCGAGTTGCAAGTCAAAATAATAACGCTGCAAGGCGTCCAGCCATTCACTGGCCGCTGTTTTTTCCAGCAGATCCGCCACACTGCCAATATCGCCTTGCCCTGGCCGGGCCAATTCGGCAGACAGCTGCTGCAGCCAGGCGGGGCAAGGCTGATCACGGCCGGCGGCCAGCCGGACAGCCAGAACGGGCGCGCCACCCGCGGCGGCCAGCCAGGCATCCGCATCACGGACACCCTGCTCAGCCATCCAGGCCTGGGCATCTGGCAGCGCTGGCACCGGCAATGGCAAACGGCGGCAGCGGGACACGATGGTAGGCAAGAGCTTATCGGGCGCATTGGCCACCAGCAGAAAGACGGTATGGGCTGGCGGTTCTTCCAGAATTTTCAGCAGCGCATTGGCGGTGATGTGATTGAGCGCTTCAGCGGGATACAGTACCGCCACGCGCCAGCCGCCGCGGTGGGTAGCGGTATTGAACCAATTGCCCAGCCGGCGTATTTGTTCTGCGCGGATTTCTTTTGAAGGCGCTTTCTTGGCGCTGCCGCCTTCGGCGCTGGCGGCCTCGCCCTCTTCTTCTCCCGCGCCCTCTTCCTGCGCCACGCTATCGGGCCGCAGCAAGCGCAGATCCGGGTGATTGCCCGCCGCAACCCAGCCGCAAGCTTCACAGCGGCCGCAAGCCATACCATGCTGAGGCTGTTCGCACAGCAGGCTGGCGGCGGCGGCGCGGGCAAAATGCGTTTTGCCTATCCCTGCCAGGCCATGAATCAGCCAGGCGTGGGAGAAGCGCTCCCGCTGGGCCAGCCAATTCGCGGCGATGGTTTTCTGCCAGGGCAGAAACTCGTAACCGGGCCGGGGCAGGTTTATTGCCATGACTGCAACCGCTCGGTGAGCACGGCCACGACGGACGCGCCGACTTCCTCCATCGAACGCGAGGCATCAATAATGCGGATGCGTCCGGGCGCGGCGGCTGCACGGCGCAAATAAGCCTGCCGCGTACGCTCGAAGAAAGCTTCAGCTTGCGCTTCGAAACGATCCGGTTCGCGCGCGCTGCTGCGCCGGGCGCGCGCGACTTCCAGCGGCACATCAAACAGCAAGGTCAGATCAGGTTGGGTGCCTAGCTGCACCCACTGCTCCAGCTCGCCAATGCGCGCATCATCCAGCCCGCGGCCGCCGCCCTGGTAGGCATAGGTAGCGTCCGTGAAACGGTCGCACAGCACCCAGTCGCCCCGGGCCAATGCCGGGCTGATCACGGTGCGCAGATGCTCGCAGCGGGCGGCGAACATCAGCAGCAGCTCGGTGTCCTGATGCATGGCCTGATGCAGCAGCATGTCACGCAGCTGCTCGCCGGCCGGTGTTCCGCCAGGCTCACGCGTCACGACCAGCGCAGGCGCATGCTGGCGCAGGCAGTCGGCAATGCTGGCGATATGACTGCTTTTACCGGCGCCATCCACGCCTTCAAGAGTGATGAAATAGCCTTGCCTGGCAACCATGGAACACCTTCAACGATTCAAAATAAAGCGGACGACATTACGGTTATGTTCCGCCAGTGTCGCTGCAAAAGCGCTGCTGCCGTCGCCGCGTGAGACAAAATAGTAATAGCCATGCTCGTCCGGCGCCACGGCCGCCCGCAGCGAAGCGCGGCCGGGGCTGGCAATGGGCGTGGGCGGCAGGCCGCGCCGGGTATAGGTATTCCACGGCGTATCGGTTTCCAGATCGCGTTTGCGGATCCGCCCCTGATAGCGTTCCCCCATGCCATAGATGACGGTAGGGTCGGTTTGCAGCGGCATATTGACGCGCAAACGGTTAATGAAGACGCCGCCGACTTTGCCGCGGTCTTCGTGGTGTCCGGTTTCTTTCTCGATGATGGATGCCAGGGTCAGCAGTTCATACGGTGTTTTGAGCGGCAAATTCGCCTGGCGTTGCGCCCAGGCCTGTTCCAGCTCTCGTATCTGGGCACGGTAAGCTTGCGCCAGAATGTCGAAATCGCTGGTGCCAGGCGTAAAAATGTAGGTATCCGGGAAAAACAGGCCTTCAGGCGCTGAGTAAGTGCTGCCCAGGCGCGTCAACAGCGCCTGATCGCTGACGCCATCCAGCGTTTGCTTGACATCGGGGTGTCCGCGCAGCGCCGCGCGGATTTGCGCATAACTCCAGCCCTCGACAAAAGTCAGCTGGCGCTGGCTCATGGCGCCGCTGGCCAAACGTTCCAGCAAAGTCAGGGGAGTATCGCCGCGCAGCGCTTCATAGCCGCCGGCCTTGATGCGGACATCATCTCCGCGGTAACGCGCCAGCCATGAAAAAGCGCGCGGGTCGATCTCCACCCCCTGCTCCTGCAGACTGGCGGCGATGCTCCGTGGCGTGCTGCCGGGCAAGACGACGAAATCTATTTTTTCCTGGCCCATGGCCAGCGGATGCGTGGTCCAGTACCACGCGGCACCGCCGGCCGCAGCCGCCAGCACGACTGCCGGCAGCAGCACCCAAAGAAGAAACAGACGCAGGTATTTCATAACAAGGTAAGTGTAACGGATGAGGCCGGCAGCACGGCTCTTCCCTCAGGAGAGTCAGTCTGCAATGAGGCGACGATAGTACATGTAAAACGTTATGATGAAGCTGATATTCGCCCTTTGGGCGAGGGCTCGCCCAGAATGCCAGGACAGGCCTTGCGGCAGCGCTGCGAGGCCGGACGCAAACGCGGCAATGGCTGGCCGCCAGCAGGCGGGCTGGGCCATGTTTCCTTGTACCGGATTTGACCAGAATGACCACTATAGATTCCCTTCACAGCCCTGCGCCCGCCGCGCTGTCTCTGGCCCTGCTGCCCGAGTTCGCCATTTTCCGCGTCAGCGGCGCGGATGCTGCCAGCTTTCTGCATGGACAGCTGACTCAGGATGTCGAACATCTGGGGCCGGACGATGCCAGGCTGGCGGGCTATTGCAGCCCGAAAGGCCGTTTGCTGGCCAGTCTGCTGGTATGGCGGGAAGGCGCGCCGCCTGAGGCGGCAAGCGCTGGCGGCGACCAGGGCGACATTCTGCTGTTGGCGCGCGCCGATGCGGCGCAAGCCATCACGCGCAGGCTGGCCATGTTCATTTTGCGCGCCAAAGTCAAAATCACAGCCAGCCAGCAAGCGGTTTATGGCGTGACGCTGGCTGGCGGCCAGCTGGCGGCGGCTGAACAGGCGGCGCAAGGCGCTTTGCCTCAGGCCCCCTGGCATAAGGCAGACTTGCCCAGCGGCACCTGGCTGGCTTTGCCTGCCGCGCCTGCTGGCACGCAACAATGGTTCTTCCTGCCTGCCGGCAATACGCAGCCGGCATGGGGCGAGGCTCAAAACGTCGAAGCGGGTGCCTGGTATCAGACGCACCTGAGCGCCGGTATTCCCTGGATAGGCGGCGCCACCGCAGATTTGTTTGTGCCGCAGAACGTTAATTTCGATTGCATAGGCGGTATTAATTTCCGCAAGGGCTGCTACCCCGGCCAGGAGGTCGTGGCCCGCAGCCATTACCGCGGAACACTCAAGCGCCGCATGGGACATGGTATTTTGCAGGCCGACCCAGCGCTGCTGGCCGAACCGGCGGCCGATGTCTTTGACCCGGCACGGCCGCAGGAACCGGCGGGCCGTATCGTTGCCAGCGCGCCAGGCGCCGTTTTGCTGGAAGCGCCGCTGGACACGCTGGCTGGCGGCGAGCTGCGCTACGGCGCAATAGACGGCCCTGTCATTACAGTCGGCACGCTACCCTACCCGCTGGAAAAACCGGCAAACTGAACGCTGTCTGAGGCCGCCGGTACGGGTTCACACTTGCCTGCGCCGACGGCGCTGCATGCCGGGCATGCCCTGGGCTTTCAGTTCCGCACGGCGGCGGCGTGACTCCATGGGATCGAAAACCAGCGGCCGATAGATTTCCACGCGGTCGCCGTCGTGCAATGCCGTCTCCAGCGAACAGCGTTTGCCGAAAATACCTAGATCCAGCGTGTCTGGCGCCACACCTGGCGCCCTGCCCTCATATTCGACGGCCTCCAGCGCATCACGCACGGTCGCGCCAGGGGGCAGCCAGCACTCCTCCAGCCAGGACTGCTCGGCCTGCGCATAGCAGACCTGCACTCGCAAATCACCCGTCACAGCTGTTTGTGCTGGCTCAGCCATTGCCATAGCAAGTCTGCGCGCGCTTGGTAAAGGAGTCTATGAAACTGGATGCGATGCGGTTGAACACTGGCCCGACGACGGCTTCCAGGGCACGGCTGGAAAAGGCGTAGTCCAGCGTGAAAAGGACTTTGCAGGCATCTTCGCCCAGCGGCAGGAATTCCCATCGGCCCGTCAGCGCCGAGAATGGTCCATCCACCAGTTGGAGCGTGATGCTGTGCGGATAATCGTGCGTATTTTGCGTCGTGAATTTTTGCCGCAAGCCGGCAAAAGAGATCGTGACCGACGCGCGCATGCCTTGCTCATCGCTGTGCAGCACCTCCGTTGCGCCGCACCAGGGCATGAATTCGGGATAGCGGGCCACATCCGCCACCAGGTTGAACATCTGTTCAGGGCGGTGCGGGACCAGGACGGAGCGTTGTACTTTATGCATTACCTGTCGCAAATAGATAGAATAGATGGATTTTAACGGTTCGGACGAAGCCGGTTAACCAAAACCGGCCCAGGCATCTATGAGCATCATCGACAATCGCAAAGCCTTCCATGATTATTTCATCGAAGAACGCTTTGAAGCCGGGCTGGTCCTGCAAGGGTGGGAAGTCAAGGCGATACGCGCAGGACGCGCGCAATTGAAAGAAAGTTACGTCGTCGTCCTCGACGGCGAAATCTGGCTGCTGGGCATGCATATCAGCCCGCTGTCCACGGTTTCCACCCATATTCACCCGGACGCGACGCGCACGCGCAAGCTGCTGCTGAAAAAAGAGGAAATCGACAAACTGATCGGCAAGGTGGAGCAGCGCGGTTTTGCACTGGTTCCGCTGAACCTGCACTATGCCAAGGGCCGCATCAAGCTTGATGTAGGCCTGGGCCGGGGCAAGAAATTGCATGACAAGCGCGATACTCTGCGTGACAAGGATTGGGAGCGTGAGCGCGAGCGTGTGATGAAACACGATACCCGCAACCGCGCTGGCCGTTCCGACGACTGAACGGCGCCTGCCCTACGGCAGTTGCCTGCGCCGGAGCCAGGCACTGCCTGGCGCGCAGCGCTTATGAAAAAGCTGGCACGATGTCTCGCGCCAGCCTTTTCATTGCCCGTGCCGGTTTGGCGCGGTCAGGCCTCAGGCCTCGGGAGTTTTCACGCCCTTGACCACTGACAATGCCGATGCAACCAGCCCGCCCATGTCCGCCAGATTGGATGGCAGGATCAGGGTATTGCCCTTCTTGGCCAGTTCGCCGAAAGCATCGACATAGCGCTCGGCGACTTGCAGATTCATGGCTTCCTGGCCACCCGGCTGGCGCACGGCTTGCGCAACCTGGGTGATGGCCGAGGCCGTGGCTTCGGCGATAGCGCGCACGGCTTCGGCCTCACCCTGGGCTTTGTTGATCTGCGCCTGCTTCTCCCCTTCTGAGCGAGCGATAAAAGCTTCGCGCTCACCGGTGGCGATATTGATTTGTTCCTGGCGGCGGCCTTCGGATGCCGCAATCAGCGCCCGCTTGTCGCGCTCGGCGGTGATCTGCGCCTGCATGGCGCGCAGAATTTCATTGGGCGGCGTCAAGTCTTTGATTTCATAGCGCAGCACCTTCACGCCCCAGTTCAGCGCCGCCTCATCCAGGGCGGATACCACGGTGCTATTGATGATTTCGCGTTCTTCGAAAGTGCGGTCCAGTTCCATTTTGCCAATGACAGAGCGCAGCGTGGTTTGCGCCAGCTGCGTAATGGCCAGAATATAGTTGGATGCACCGTAGGAAGCGCGCATGGGGTCCGTCACCTGGAAGTACAGCACGCCATCCACCTGCAACTGGGTGTTATCGCGGGTAATACATACCTGGCTGGGCACATCCAGCGGAATTTCCTTGAGCGAATGCTTGTAGGAAACGCGTTCAATGAACGGGATGACAAAGCCCGCCCCGGGGGACAGCACCCGGTCAAACTTGCCCAGCCGTTCCACGACCCAGGCATGCTGTTGCGGAACAATCGCGACGGCCTTGAAAAGAATCAGCAGCACCAGCACTGCCAGGATGATGAAAAACAGTGAGGAATCGCTCAGGTTTAACTGCATGGTTCCGTCCAGCCTTTTTAAGTGGATTGGAGAAAAGCGTCAGGGCAAGCCAAAGACTGCCCTTGCAATGAAGGCGCTTCAGGCGAGCGGCGCCAGGACCAGACGCGTGCCGTCCAGCGCAATGATGCGGTGAGGGCCAGGCACCCGTGCGGCAGCAGGATCAACCGGCACGGCATCCCATTGCGCGCCCCGATGATTCACGCGAGCAGTGCCTTGCTCGGTCCAGGCTTGCACCTCGACCACCTGGCCGATATCCAGATTCAGATTGACGTTGCGTCCCGGGTCGCCCCGCTTGCGGCGCAGAATGCCAAAACGGCGCAACACCATCAGCCCGGCCAGTGACACCAGGGCAAAAACCAGTAACTGCCAGGCAAAGCCTGCCCCCAGCCAGGTGACCAGACCAGCCCCCAGCAAACCGAGAGTCGCCAGCAGCAAATAGAACGTGCCGGACATGACCTCGCCGATCAAGGTCAATGCGGCCAAGCCGAACCAATACCACATGGTGTACTCCTGAAACACCCGCCACAGTTATTGCGCGGCGAAAGATGCCCATTTTATCGTGAAGCGCGGCAGGCTGCCTGAATCGCGCCGCGAGAGCCTCCTGAGAGCGGCTGGCCGCCCCGTACACCGTCATGCGTGATGGCAGTCAAGGCAATAATTAAATTATGCAAATAAGAATGATTTTCTGTTCTTTTGCTGCCACAAAATTAAAAAGTTCCGGCCAGATTTCCAAAGCATTCTAAAGATAAGTCGTTGTTTTTGGATTAGCTTCGATTTTATCGAGAACAGAACTTAAGATGCGAATCGTTTCCTTTTGCGAAACTACAGATATAGATAGATTCTATAGAAAACACTAAAGAAACTACAGGACGTTTTTAGCAATGCCTATCTCTTACCATCCGTTGCGTTTTGCTCCCACTTATCTGGCGGTTTGCACCGCCCTTGCCTGCACTGCAGCCTCTGCCCAGCAGGTCACGCAAACTAACGCACCTGCGGTAGAAGAAGGCGTGGCGCAGTTGAATCAAATCGTCGTGACGGCGACCGGCTCAGGTGTGGATGTCCGTGACGCGCCTGCCAGTATTACCGTCATCACGCGGGAAGAAATCGAACGCCAACCCGTTTATGACCTCAACCAATTGCTGCGCCGCGTGCCCGGCGTCAGCGGCGGCATCAACTCCTATGGCCCGCAATCGAAAATCAGCATTCGCGGCCTGCCCGAGCAATACACCTTGATTCTGGTGGATGGCAAGCGCATGGGACGCTCTGCCGATACCAACTACCGAGCGGATTTGGGCCGGCAGGACTTGAACTGGCTGACACCTGACATGATTGAACGCATTGAAGTGGTGCGCGGCCCCATGTCTTCGCTGTATGGGTCTGACGCCATGGGCGGGGTCATCAACATCATTACGCGCAAAGTGGAAGAAAAATGGAGCGGCCAGGCC
Source organism: Kerstersia sp. (assembly GCF_052103615.1). NCBI lineage: Bacteria > Pseudomonadati > Pseudomonadota > Betaproteobacteria > Burkholderiales > Alcaligenaceae > Kerstersia > Kerstersia sp. Next base: position 15,260 of record NZ_JBQEKA010000077.1, read on the forward strand.
ACGGCCAATTACACGCGCGCCGGTGACTCCGAACGCGGCGACCGTTACCAGACAGGGT
>NZ_JBQEKA010000078.1:0-15130 GCF_052103615.1 Kerstersia sp.
GGCCTGTCACGCCGGGGGTCGCGGGTTCGAGTCCCGTCCGCTCCGCCAAAAGATTCTAAAAAAAAGCACCTTTTTCAAGGTGCTTTTTTTTCGTCCAGGCACAGGCGTTTCATCGCGTTATGACACAGCAAACACAGATTCATAACCTGGCAGGCCGATTGGCGATGGTGCTGGGGCTGTCGCTTGGCGGTCTGGTGTTCCCCTGGCTGTTTCTGCCCGCCGCATTGATCGCCTGGTCTTTGCTGGAGGATTGGCGCAAGCCCGCCCCAGCACCTGAGACGGTACCCCCGCTGTGGCGCGCGACAGCGCAGACGCCTGACTGGGAACAATATTTCCTGAATTTGTGTGAGTCCCCTGCGGAAACCGCATTTCTGCGGGCCATGTTGCAGGCTCACCGTTTGTTGCCTGAGAGTGGCCGCTTGCGTGGCGAGGGCTTCACGCTGGCCTTGCAAGTGAAAATGCCACCATACCGGGTGGATTTTCTCGTCAATGACAAGTTGATCGTGGAGATAGACGGCGCCACTTACCATTCTTCGCCTGAGGCACGTGCGCGAGACCGGCAGCGGGATGCCGCTCTGGGCGCCCGGGGCTACGTCACTTTAAGGATTCCGGCCAAGCTGGTGTTTGAGGCGCCGGACGTAGCGGTGGGGCAGGTCGAGACAGCATGGGCCGCGTTATCAGTACCCTCAGGCCCGGCAGTTCCTGCTGCCCAGCAACTCGGGCGGGCCACCATGAAAACCATCCAAGGTGTGAAGGCCATGACTGCGAAGTTTGGTGCGGCCGTGGAGGCTGTTAACCAGAGCCTGGAGGACAGCCGTGAGAGGCAGCGTGTTACTGATGCCTTGCTTGTCCCGAGGACGGTTTTCGAGACCGAACGTGTGCATATAGAAGGTGCCATGGCGCTGGCACGGCAACGCGTGGAGATAGAGGCCTGGTTATCCGATGGCGAGGAGGGGCTGCGGGAAATGTATCAGCAAACCCTGGATGAGTTGAGGGGGCGTGTCGCAGCTATCAGTGACAAGGAGAGGCCGGTCAGGAAACAAACGGCGGAAAATACGGTGCTGGCGCCATTTGCCGCGCCGCCCCCAGGCCCGTCAGAGACCTGGAATCAGGCGGTTCAGGCTGCATTCCAGCAACTGGCAGCGACACGCGCTGATTATTTTGCGCAGATTCGCTTGCAGCTTCAAAGCAACGAGACTTTATGCGCAAGCGTGAAGCAGGCACTGATGGAGTTTCATCATGAGGCGTGCTGGCTGAATATTGCGCCGACACCGTTGCGTCCTCAGGCTCCCCACTATGCGGCGGGCCAGGCGCTGCGTAGCCCATTTCGTGATGCCGGGTGATAGAAAGAGGGCGCAGCGCATATCAGGATGAGACCGCGCGGTTCTGTTGCCGCGTGCCGTGCCGGTATTGTTTTTTCTGTCATGGCCCGAGTATCCTGACGCGTCATTTCCGCTTTCATTGGCCTGCAGGCCTGCCTCAAGGAAATCATGCGCGTTTTCTCTGGAAATCCAAGTCCATGGCTGGCCGGGTTGGCCGGGTTGGTATTGGCCGTGACAGTATCTCAGCCTGCCTGGGCGCAAGATAGCCATTACCTGGTTAAAACCGATCCTCGCACTAGCGGCCGGGTGATGGAAATCCTGCAAACCCGTGCCGCGTTGCCGCCGGAGCTGGGGCATGGCGATAAGCTGGGACAGTTGTCGGCGGCGTTTCTGGGGGTGCCTTATCAGGCAAATACTTTGATTGGCTCTCGCGATACGGCGGAAATGCTGGTTGCGGATTTCAATCAGGTCGATTGCTTTACGTTCATTGATTATGTGGAAGCGCTTAGCCGCGCAGAGGATGCGGCGGCTTTTCTGGCGCGGCTGGCGGATGTCAGATATGCCGGCGGCACGGTGGATTACCGGCACCGCCGCCACTTTTTCTCGGATTGGGCGGCAGCCGAACCCCATAACGCGGCCGATGTGACGCGTGAGCTGGGCGGCCTGTATGTGGCCGTGGATAAGGTGCTGAATCGCAAGGCTGACGGGTCGGAGTATGTGCCAGGAATAGGGACTTTTCCGCGGACGATAGACTACATTCCTGCCTCGGCCATCAATGCCCAGGTGCTGGAGAATTTGCAGACAGGGGATTACGTTGGGGTCTATACGCCGCGTGAGGGCCTGGATGTGACGCATGTGGGGATTGCCATCCGGCGGGATGGGCAGGTCTGGTTCCGCAATGCGTCGTCTGTGGCCGGTGTCATGAAAGTGGTCGATGCGCCCTTGCAGGCCTATATGGCAACCAAACCCGGCATGGTGGTATTGCGGGCGCAGTGAGGGCGGTTTGAGTCATTGAGGGCTGACGGCTGCTTGGATGGCCGCTGTCTAGAGAAGGTCTTTGATGTATTTATTTGTGGGATAGTTGTTATCCATGTTCTGCATGAATGGGCCGGCAGCCCAGGTGTATAGTCGCTGAGATCCCTTCCGGCCTGGGGGGCGGGCTTTGCAGCGAGGCAGCATGTCGATGACTTTTTCCTACACGATCCACCCTGAGATTTTTCAAGAGCATCCGGCATACCGGCGCGGTGTGGTCGTTTTCAAGGGCCTGGACAATACGCGGCCGGATCCGTCCTTGAGCGCGTTGTTGCGTGCCAGTGAAGCGGCCTTGCGCGAGCGCGTAAGCGGCAACCCCGCGGAATATCCGCAGATTGCCGCCTGGCGGGATGCCTATCGCCGTTTTGGCGCCAAGCCTTCCGAGCATCGCAGCGCCATCGAGGCCTTGAGCCGCCGGGTGCTGAAACCGGATGCGCTGCCGGATATCAATCCTTTGGTGGATATCGGCAATTTGCTGTCCTTGCGCTACCTGCTGCCTGCGGGCGTGCATCCCATTCATGACGCGTCGCAGGCCATCAGCCTGCGCAAGACCAGCGCCGGTGACGGCTTCCTGGCCGAGGCCGGACAGGCGCCGGAAAGCATTCCCGCAGGCGAAATCGTGCTGGCGGCAGGCGCACGCGTCCTGACCCGGCGCTGGACGTGGCGCCAGGCTGCCGATACGCGCACGCTGCCCGGAACATCCTGCGTGTTTTTCGATATCGACGGCTTGCCGCCGACAGACCAGGCTGATGTCGAGGCGGCCATGGCGGATCTCGTGACGCTGGTCGGCAAGTATTGCGCAGGCGTTTGCCTGGGGCAGGCCGTGCTGGATGCCAGGCAGCCTGCCATGCAGATCGCGCTGGCCTGACCGCCGCCGGCCATGAATCTTGCCTTTCACCAACTCAGTGTTGCGCAGTTGAGGGCATTGGCGGCCATGCTGGAAGTTCGCAACCTGAGCCGGGCGGCCAAATTGCTGGGCGCGAGCCAGCCCGCCCTGAGCCGTCATCTGGCGCAGTTCCGTGAGGCCTTGGGCGACCCTTTGATGGTGCGGCGCGGGCGCGAATATGTGCTGACCGAACGCGGCCAGGCGTTGCTGGAACCGTTGCGCGAGGTGCTGACAGGCCTGGAGCGCCTGAGTTCACCCAGCGAGTTTTCTCCTGCCAGTTGTGAGCGCCGTTTCTGCCTGGCGGGTTCGGATTATGTCGCGCAATATATTTTGCCCGGCTTGCTGCATGACCTGGCGTTGCAGGCGCCGGGCGTCAGTGTCGAATTCCGTATCTGGCAGGCCGACCGCTATGACTGGCTGGAAGACGGGAAAGTCGATCTGGTGACGAGCATGCTGGAAGAGACGCCGGCAGATTATCACGGCCGGGTGCTGGGCGAGGATGCGCCAGTTTGCTGCATGAGCGCGGCCCATCCGCTGGCGCGGCAGGAACGGATTTCGCAGGCGCAGTATCTGGCCTGGCCGCATGTCATGATCAGCATGGGCGGTGATAAAGACAGCTTTGTCGATGCGCACCTGCGCCGCCAGCATTTGCGCCGGAATCTGAAACTATCCGTGCCGTTCTACAGCGCGGCGCTGAGCGTCATTCAGCAAAGCGAGATGCTGCTGACCTTGCCTGAGCATATTGCCCGGCAATGGTCGCAGCAGGCCGCCGTATGCGCGCGGCCCCTATCGTTCATTGAACATCGGTTCCGCTACTGGATGGTATGGCATAGCCGCATCCAGCGTTCCCCCGAACAGCAGTGGTTCCGGCAATTCGTTTTCGAGCATTGCCGCAACTCCCCATTTCTCAGCCCGGGTGATGCCGTGCCGCCAGGATATGCCATCTAGGCCTCTGTTCCGCGCCGCGTCAGCAGGCTGGCGGCGGCAAGCCGCGTGAATCCATTAACGTACACAAGCTAATTGGCAGGAGACAAGTGATATGCCGACAGACCCGAATGCCGCCTATGCCATGACCGGTGGCGATGCCCTGGTGCATGGCCTGAAAACCCATGGCGTCGATACCGTTTTCGCGCTGCCGGGCGCGCAGATTTATGGTTTTACGGATGCGCTGGCGCGCAACCAGGATAGCGTCCGCAGCATAGGCGCGCGCCATGAGCAAACCAGCGCTTACATGGCCTTTGGCTATGCGCGTTCCAGCGGCAAGCCTGGGGTTTTTGCCGTCGTGCCCGGGCCGGGTATTCTCAATGCCAGCGCGGCCATGCTGACGGCGCATGGCTGCAACGCGCCGGTGCTGGCCATCACCGGCGATGTGATGAGCGGCTTCAAGGACAGAGGCCGGGGGCAGTTGCACGAGCTGCCCAAACAGCTCGATATCCTGCGCGACCTGGGCAAATGGGCGGCGCATATTGAGCAGCCTGCCGATACGCCCTGGCAAGTGGCGCGGGCCTTTCAGGAAATGCGTTCAGGACGGCCGGGCGTCGTATCGCTACAGGCTTCGTGGGATTTCTTTACCCAGCCGGGGAAAGTGCGCACCCAGGCGCCGCTGCCCTTGCAGCCCACGCCGCCGGTGGATAGCGATGCCGTGGCGCAAGCCGCAGCCTTGTTGAGCGCTGCCCGCGCTCCGATGATCTTCGTGGGTTCCGGCGCGCTGGATGCCAGTGCCGAAGTGCGTGAGCTGGCCGAGACGCTGGGCGCGCCGGTGGTGAGCTTTCGCGGCGGCCGCGGGGTGGTGGGGGACGATCACCCGCTGGGTTTTACGGTGGCCTCGGGCGCGCGGCTCTGGCCGCAAACGGATGTCGCTATCGTGATCGGGTCGCGCTTTGAACTGTTCGATATCCGCTGGCGCCATCGTCCGGCAGGCTTGAAGCTGATCCGCATTGACATCGACCCGGCGGAAGTCCGGCGCATCAATGTGGACACCAGCATTTTGGCGGATGCGGCGCAAGGAGCGCTGGCCCTGGCGCAGGAAGTCCGGCGCAGCGGCACGCCGCCGCGCCGCGATGCCGAGCTGGCAGCGGCCAAGGCGGCGGCGGAGCAGGACATACAGAGCATTCAGCCGCAGCTGGATTATCTGCGTGTTATTCGGGACGTGCTGCCGCGCGACGGTTTTTTTGTTGAGGAAATCTCCCAGGTCGGCTTTACGTCCATTTTCGGCTTCCCGGTGTATGAGCCGCGCACGCTGGTGACCTCCGGCCAGCAGGGAACCCTGGGCTTCGGTTTTCCGACAGCGCTGGGCGTGAAGGTCGCCAACCCCGGCAAAGCCGTGGTTTCTATTTGCGGCGATGGCGGCTTTATGTTCGCGGCGCAGGAGCTGGCGACAGCGGTGCAATACGGCATCAATGTCGTGACCATCGTGTTCAATAACAGTGCCTTCGGCAATGTCTATCGTGACCAGCAGGAGGCTTTTGGCGGACGGTTGCTGGGGTCGGAGCTGGTCAACCCGGACTTCATCAAATTCGCCGAATCGTTTGGCGTGCAGGCGCATCGCGTGCAGACCCCGGGCGCCTTGCGCGCCGTGCTGGAACAGGCGTTTGCCGCAGACCAGCCTGTGCTGATTGAGGTGGTGGTGCCGCGCGGCAGCGATACCAGCCCATGGAAGTTCCTGCATCCTGACTTCGCGCGCATGGCGGCGCCGTCCGGGCAGTAAGGGCCGCCGACTGAAGGGCTGCAAACTGAAGGGCTGCAAACTGAAGGGCTGCAAACTGAAGGGCCGCAAGCTGAAATCAGGGGCTGAGAGGCCATTTCAGAAAAAACCCCCTGCCGGTATGCACCGGCAGGGGGTTTTCGTAACACCTGGCTTTTCGCAGCATCAGGCCTTTTGCAGCATCAGGCCTTTTGCAGCATCAGGCCTTTTGCAGCATCAGGCAGGCGGGGCGGCCTGAGGCCACCTCACGCCTGCGTCAGGCCGGCATTACTGGGCTTGTTGAACCCAGTTCGTGACGTAATTGTCGCAACCGCCAGCCATGAACTGGTCGGGCGTCGTCAGGTTCTGCACCTTGAACGACTTGATGACGCCTTGTTCTGCCGTCAGCGACACCTTGCATTTGACCAGGCGGCGCTCAGCCACATAGTTCAGGCCGGACTCCGGGTAGGGGTAGGGGCCATCAAAGGCCGGGTTGCCGAAGGCTGCCAGGGGCGGGTAGTAATCCGGGCCGTCGAACTGTTCGAACGGCGGCTGGTAATAGCCCGGATCCATGAAGTAGCCCAGCGGCTGCTCATAGGTGCGGTCATACAGGCCATACCAGGCATAGTCGGTTGCGCCATTGGCCTGCGCCTTGGTTGCCGACGGCTGGCCGAAAACCTTGGTGGCGGCAGCTACAGGCTTGCCTACCCAGGCTTGCGCGGAATAAGGCTCGGGGCCGCCCAGCGAAGCGCAGCCGGCGGCGAGCACGCAAACCGCGGCGGCGCCAGCGAGCTGCAGGCGTTTCTTTGCTTGATCCAGCGTATTTCCGATCATGATGAAAACTCGTGAAAAGGATTGAACAGGCATCCGGGCGCGGCGCGGGGCCGGGCGTCGGCAATAGGTACGGCGTACCGTCCGGAGGACGGCGGGGACTTCATTAGAACTGCTGCAGAAAGAATTAACTTTCAGGATTTGTAAAGGATTGTGCGTCAGCCTTTGCTGATTTGCAAATGGGATTGCGAAGCAGTATTGATCCTTCTCATGAAAGCGGCTGCGGCGAGGCGCTTTTCCCCCTGTTTGTGAGGGTGTGGCAATGCCTGGGGCAAGGCAGACAGCCCTCTCCGGGCAATTAATTGGAATCAGATTCCAATTAAGAATATAATTCCATGGTATTGATCAACCGCCTGCCGCGCATGCCACGATTCCTGTTCGGCAGGATGCATAACAAGGGGATGGAGGCTGCATGACGGATCAACAGAAGGCAGGGTTCGACGAGGAGGTTGACCTGCTGATATTCGGCGCGGGCGCGGGCGGGATGACCACCGCGCTGGTCGGCGCTTTGAGCGGTTTGAAAGTATTGCTGTGCGAGAAAACCGGGCAGGTGGGCGGCAATACGTCCACGTCTGGCGGCACGACCTGGGTGCCGGGTAACTCACAGGGCAGCCGCGTGGGCGCGCAAGACAATATCGAAGACGCCGCCACTTTTCTGCGGGCGATTGTCGGGGATAGGGGCGGCGATGATGTGCGCGCGGCCTTCCTCGAAGCCGGCCAGCAAGCCATAGACGAGCTGGAAAAGAATACCGAAGTGAAATTTGCGGCCGCTGCCGCCCACCCGGATTATCTGGATGGGCCGGGGTTTGCGTTTGGCGGCCGTGCCTTGGGCCCGCTGCCCTTCGACGGCCGCTTGCTGGGGGCGGAATTTGACCGGGTGCGCCCGCCGCGCCAGGAGTTCATGGGGCTGGGCGGCATGATGGTCGGGCGCGCGGAACTGGCGCAACTGCTCAAGCCATTTGCTTCGCTGGGGAATTTCAAGGCCACGGTCAGTATCGTCGGCCGCTATGCGCTGGACCGCCTGCGCTACCGCCGCGGGACGCGCCTGCTGATGGGCAATGCCCTGGTGGCGCGGCTGTTCTACAGCCTGCGCCAGCGCAAGGTGCCCATTTTGTTTGATGCGCCGCTCAAAGAGCTGCTGCTGGAGTCCGGCAAGGCGGTGGGGGCGATTGTGGATACCCCGCAAGGGCAGAAGCGTATCCGGGCCAGGCGCGGTGTGGTCCTGGCGACTGGCGGTGTGGCCTGGAACCAGGCCTTGCGCAAACAGTATTTCCCGGCGCTGGTCAGCCTGGAATCGCAGGCGCCCGAGACCAATACCGGTGACGGCATCGTGCATGCCATGCAGGCGGGGGCGGCGTTTGACGATGGCCATGACAGCCCGGCGCTGTGGATGCCGTGCTCGTTCATCAAGCGTGCCGACGGTTCGCGCGGCATCTGGCCGCATATTCTGCTGGATCGCGCCAAGCCCGGCCTGATTGCGGTGGGCCGCGACGGCAAGCGCTTCGTCAATGAATCAGACTCTTACCATGATTTCTGCATGGGCATGCTGCGCAACGGGCTGAGCGAAGCCTGGCTGATTTGCGACGCGGATTTCATCAAATCCTATGGCCTGGGGCTGGTCATGCCCGGCGGCAAGGGCCTGGCGGAAAAATTGCGCAAGGGCTACCTGAGCGAAGCGCCGACGCTGGACGCGCTGGCGGCCAAGGTGGGTGTGGATGCCGCGGCACTGAAGCAGACGGTGCGGCGCCATAATGAATTGGCCCAGACTGGCGTGGATGCCGATTTCGGCCGCGGCACCAGTGTGATGAACCGTTTCAACGGGGACGAGGCGCAGCAGCCCAATCCGTGCATGCGGCCTATCCGCGATAAGGGGCCGTATTACGCCTTGCGCGTGGTTCCCATGGACCTGGCTTGCAGCGCCGGTTTGCGTGGGGATGTGAACGGGCAGGTGCTCGATGCGCAAGGGCAGGCTATTGATGGCCTGTATGCCTGCGGCAACGATATGACTTCAGTGTTCCGCGGAACGTATCCCGGCCCGGGCACGACGATAGGCCCGGCGATGGTGTTTGCCTGGCGGATTGCCAAGCACGCTGCCGCCAAGGCCTAACGCCGCGAAAGCGGCCGCCCGGGGCGCAATGCCCTGGGCGTGAACGCTGCGCCCCCTGCGCTGGCGCAGGGGGCACAGCCGGTCATCGCCAGTCAAAGCGGGTGTGACCGGGCAGGTGTATGCGGCTGCCCGGCAGCCCGATCAGGCAGCGTTATGCTGCGGGTGATGCGGGCGTTGCAGATTGGCGTGATAGCGCGCCACATATTCATCGAAGCTTTCGCGGCGGTCGGCCTCCAGGGCGTGTTGCTCCGCCAGGGAACGTTCGGCCTGCGCCTGATACTGCGCCTGAACGGCTGCCGTCAGCGGCTCGCTGCGCAGGGCATCGGCGTGGGCGCGGCTCGTGCTCAGGCCATATTCGATGAAGGAAGCCTTGGCCTGGCGCATGCCGTCGAGCAGGCGGGCCGAGGGGGTCAGTTCGGGGTCTGCGAGCTTGGCGCGCTGCGCGGCCACGGCCCGGCTGTGCAGGTCGCCGCCATGAACACGGTCCAGGAGATCGGCGCAGGCTTGCACGCGGTCCAGAATATCGTTGCCCCATTGCGGCAGGGACACGGCTTCGCAGTTGCGCTCCAGCATCAGGCCGGGTTCACGGCCCTGGCGCACGACCTTGGCGAAGTTCTGGCTGCTGCGTTCGCAATACCCCTGGGGGGTGAAAGCCGGGCTCTCGTCCAGGGTGCAATACAGCAGGAACGCATCCATGAAACGCATGGTCTCGGCGTTGATGCCTGCCGGTTCAAAGGGGTCGATGTCCAGGCAGCGGACTTCCACATACTGCACGCCGCGCTCATCCAGGGCCGTCAGCGGCCGCTCGCAGCGTTTGGTGCTGCGCTTGAGGCGGATGTTCGAGTAGTACTCGTTTTCGATCTGCAGCACGTTGGTATTGAGCTGTATCCATTCATCGCCGCGTTTGGTGCCAAAGGCCTCATAGGCCGGCCACGGCGTGGTGACGGCGTTATACAGACGCTCCAGGAAGGTATCCAGATCGTTGTAGTTGAGCTTCAGCTGCGATTGGGCCTTGTTCTGGTAGCCCAGGTCGCTCATGCGCAGGCTGGTGGCATATGGCAGGTAGCGGGTCTCGGCATCCCAGCGTTCCAGGCCGCCGTCTTCGGCTGCGGGAAAACTGCTGGCAATGGCGGGCGAAGCGCCGAACAGGTACATCAGCAGCCAGCTGGAGCGCGTGAAATTGCGCACCAGCGCGATATAGCCGGCATCACGCTGTTCGCGCAGGCTGGCGCCGGGCATGCCCAGCAGCGGCCAGATGGCGTCATCCAGCGAGAAGTTGTAGTGGATGCCGGCAATGCATTGCATGGAGCGGCCATAACGCACGGCCAGGCCGCGCCGATAGACATGCTTGAGCATGCCGCTATTGGAGGTGCCGTACCACGCGATGGGAATATCCGCGTCAGCCGGCAGGCTGGCGGGCATGGAGTGGTTCCAGATCAGTTCATCGCCCAGCGCGGCATAGGTGGCGCGATGGGTATCCAGCAAGGAGGACAGCACGGCTTCCGTGCTTGGGAACGGGTCGGTGATCAGTTCCAGCAGCGCTTCGGAGTAATCGGTCGTGATGTGGGGATGCGTCAGTGCGGCACCCAGGGCAACAGGGTGAGGAGCCTGCGACAGCTGGCCTTGGGCATTGACGCGCAGCCCTTCTTTCTCGATGCCGCGTTGCATGCGTTCGAGAATGTCGCGTTGATTGTCCAGGCGTTGCAGGCGAGATAGCAGAAGATCGGTCACATCGACTCTTTTTATCGTATTCACAGGGAGCCGATTTTACGGGTTTGCAGCCAACTCGGTGTTGAATCCCTACCGGAAACAGGTAAAACCATTAGCTTTGTCTCGGCCAGCCAGGGGGAGAGGCCTATTTTCGCCGCGCCACGCCTTGCTTCAGGCCGACATGGCGCTATGATGCCGGGAGGCTGGCAAATCCGCGCCATGCCATGGCGGCAGAGGGTGGATCAGCCTTCTGTGCATGGCCAGCAGGATGGCGGCGCGTCTGCCGTTGACGCGCAATTTGCGGCTGGCATTCTGCAGGTGGAAGTTGACGGTGCGCTCGCTGATGCCGAGAATGACGCCGGTTTCCCAACTGGTCTTGCCGTGCGCCGCCCATACCAAACACTCCTGTTCCCTGGCGGACAGGATATTGTGTGTGAAGAGTGTCATAGCCTATGTTCCAACCTGCCGCATGACAGGAAGCGGCAGTGAGAAAGATTATTGTTACGTTTTTATGGCGAAGCAAGGGGCCATGCACGCGTGCATAGTGTCTGGCCGTCAAGGATACGCATGGCACCGATGTCGATGATGCAGTTCTACCTGAGCGCGCTGGCTTTGCTGGCGCCGACCGTTGTCGTGGTGGGGACGGGGTTCGTCTGGGGCCGGCGCAGCCTGCCTTTTGCCGGGCAGTTCATTTCGCAGCTTGTGACCTTGGTGGCGACGCCCGCGCTGGTGTTCCATACCCTGATGACCAGCACGCTGGATAACGCGCTGCTGGCCGATGTCGTGTTGCTGACCCTGGCCTGTATGCTGGCTGCGGCGCTGATGGCGGCCGCTGGCTTGAAATTGGCGGGCCTGCCGGTGCGCAAGCTGCTGCCGACAACCAGCATGCCCAATGCCGGCAATATCGGCTTGCCGGTGTCTTACATGGCATTCGGTGAAACCGGCCTGGCTGTGGCCGTGGCCATTTTCACGGTTTCCTCTTTCTTGCAGCATACCGTCGGTCTGCGCATCCTGCCTGGCGGGGTCGCGCGCGGCGGCGCCTGGCGCAATCCGACGATGGCCTTGTGCGTGCTGGCCGTCATTCTGCGCGCGCTGGGCTGGGGGCTGCCCGACTGGACCTTAGAATCGGCGCGCATGCTGGGCAGTCTGGCGGTGCCCCTGATGCTGCTCAGCCTGGGGCATGCTTTGTCACAGATTCCCGCGTCCGGCCTGCGCGCCGGGTCCTTGATGGCCGCCCTGCGCCTGATTGGCGGCTGCGCCACGGCGCTGCTGGTGACCTGGATGCTGGATGCGCCGCCGCTGATCGCCAACGCCGTGGTGCTGCAGATGTCCATGCCCTGCGCCGTCATGAGCTATATGTATGCGCGCGCTTATACGGATCAGGGTGACGAAGCCGCTGGCGCGGTGCTGGTCTCTACCGGTATTTTCCTGGTGCTGGCGCCGCTGCTGTTGTGGTTTCTCAGGGTGTAGGGGCGCCGGGGGAAGCGCGCAGGAGAAACTGCGCAGCGTAAGGATGGGGGCCGGCGGGCTGAGACAGATGTGTCTCGGCTAACCAACGGTTCGGCTGGGAAGCGGCGGGGTAGCGATTGTCATGGAAATGCCAATGCGATACATTCCCAACCTCAATATTGAACCTCTCGCTTCGCAGGGACCCCGGGTGAATCCTGTTATCGACAACGCTGGTACGGCGCCGCTGCCGGTGGACGCCCTCTATCGGGATCATCACCACTGGCTGGTGGACTGGCTGCGCGCCCGGCTGGGCAATGAAGCCGATGCGGCCGATCTGGCCCAGGATACCTTTCTGCGCATAGTGGCCCGCAAGCGCGCCGCAGATATATCGCCCTTGCGCGAACCGCGAAAATATCTGGCGACGATCGCCAAGGGGCTGGTGGTTGACCATTGGCGCCGCCGCAATCTGGAACAGGCCTATCTGGCGGCGCTGGCCGCCCAGCCGGAGCCTGTGGCGCCTTCGTCGGAACAGCGCCTGCTGATTCTGGAAACGCTGACACGCCTGCTGAATATGCTGGAAAGCCTGCCGGCCAAGCCGCGCCAGGCATTCATGCTGGCGCAGTTCGACGGCCTGACCTATGCGGAAATTGCCGGACGCCTGAAAGTGTCTGAGCGCATGGTGTGCAAATACATGTCGCAAGCCATGCTGCAATGCCTGCTGCTGGATCAGCAGGACGAGTGCGTCGCCGGGCGCGGAGCACCGCATGCCTGAGTTGCCGGATCGCCGCATCCTGAGTGAAGCGGCGCAATGGTTCGCCTTGCTCAATAGCAGCCAGGCCAGCGATGCGGATGTGCGGCGCTGGCGCGCATGGCTGGGGGCGCATGGTAGCCCTCAGGCCCAGGCCTGGCAGCGGGTGCAGGCGCTCAGCGATCAATTCGGGATGGCGCGGGATCCGGCTGCGCGTTCCGCGCTGCAATCCGCGCTGGGGCAGCGGCGCCAGGTCTTGCGCAGCATGCTGCTGCTGGCGGGCGCGGGCGCCGGCACCTGGGCGACACTCAATAGCCGCGCCTGGCAGGGCTGGACGGCCGATTACCACAGCGGGGTGGGCGAACTGCAGCAAATCGCCTTGCCCGATGGCACTCAGCTTTGGATCAATACCGACAGCGCTATCCGGCTGCACTATACCGCCGCGCTGCGCGAGGTTCAGCTCTTGCACGGAGAAATCCATATCGTCACGGCCAGCCCCGCGGGTGAAACCCGGCCTTTTGTCGTGACGACACGCGCGGGCAGCGCGCGGGCACTGGGGACGCGCTATACCGTGCTGGCGCAGGACGGACGGACGACGGTCTCGGTCTATGAGGGGGCGGTTGCCCTGCAGCCGGCCGGGAGTCAGCAGGAACCATGGGTCATCCCGGCAGGGGAGCAGGCCGTCATGACACCGGCAACGGTGTTGCGCACTGGCGCGGCGGGCGCCATGCAGCGCGAATGGACGCGCGGCCTGCTGCTGGCCAACGATGTTCCTTTGGGGGAATTCATCCAGGAGTTGTCGCGCTACCGGCGCGGCCATATCGCTTGCGCGCCGGAAGTTGCCGGGCTGCGCCTGGTGGGTTCCTTCCCGGCGCTGGATACGGACGTGGCGTTGGACATGATTGCCCGCAGCCTGCCGGTCATGATCCGACGGCGCTCACCGTGGTGGGTGACCGTGGCGCCCAGGTAATGCAAGCTAAGACAAGCTAAGACGATCTCACGCAACCCGAGTTTGCCGTGGCCAACAGGGCGCGGCAGGGGATGCCGGCGGGGGCGGAAATTGCTGCGCGGGCAGACCAGAAAAATGTTGATACAAATAATTCTCAGCATAATCCGCCTAACAGGTTCGTGATTCCGCGTTTCATCCGGCCCCCTTACATGAGTGATTCAGAATGCCTGGCTGCCAGAGTGTGCGGCGCCAGACATCTTCTCCCATGTTCCAGGATATCCATGTCTGTCTGCTCCGGGCCCAAACCCAGTATTCCGCCGTCAGCGCTGCGGCGTTTTCCCTTGAACGCAGGTGCGTCCGCGGTGCTGCGGGCGACCTTATTGATCTCTTTGCCGCTGCTGGCGCTCGGTCAGGATGTGTGGGCGCCCGTGCAGGCGCAAACGCCGGCCGCAGTCGCCGCCACGCATGTGCTGGACTTGCCGGCGGCGCCTTTGGCGGATGCCTTGAGCCGCCTGGCCGCGCAGACCGGCGTGTATCTCTCGGTCGATGGCGCATTGACGGCAGGCAAAACAGCGCCTGCCGTCAACGGCACGCTGACAGCCAGGCAAGCGCTGGAACGCATGCTGAGCGGCAGCGGCTTGGAAGTCACGGAATCGCAGGGGCGCTATTTCATTAAGGCGATCCCCGCGGCGCGGGCATCCGTCGCCAGCCTGGAAGCGGTCGAAGTGCTTGGCACGCCGGAAAACCCCAAGGATGCGGCCTACCGCGCCCCGCAGTCAGTCAATGTGCTGACGCGTGATGACATCGAGCGTTTTCGCGGGACCTCGGTGGGCGACATTTTTCAGGGCATCCCGGGCGTTCTGATTGGCGAGAACCGCAACAGCGGCGGACTGGATGTAAATATCCGCGGTATGCAGGGCCAGGGGCGGGTGCCGGTGCTGATAGACGGTGCGCGCCAGGAAACGACGGTTTACCGCGGTTATGCGGGGGTCGCCTCGCGCAGCTATGTGGACCCGGATTTGATCGGCGGCATCACGATAGAGAAAGGCCCCAGCATGAGCGCCCAGGGCACGGGCGCCGTGGGCGGTCTGGTCAGCGCGCGCACGCTGGCCGCCAGTGATGTGGTGCCGGAGGGGCAAAGTTTCGGCATGCGTGTGCGCGGCAGTCTGATCGGCAATAACACGGGCGCGCCGGTCGAGCCGGGCACGACGGCAGGTTATTTTGTGCGGACCGACGAGTACCGCAAAGACTGCCAGCCAGGCAGCGAAGCCAATTGCAGCGGCGCCCACGATTTGAGCAGCATCATCGGGCCGTCGGGGGATAGCACGCTGGAGCGGCCTGGCACTTTCCATCCCAAAAGCTGGGCCGGCAGCCTGGCCATGGGTTTGCGTCTTGAGAATGTGGATCTGGTCG